>JADHSL010000010.1 GCA_016776925.1 Pirellulales bacterium
GGCTGATGTCTTTTTCACACGGGCTGCTGGCAAAGCGATGAGGCCAACAAGAGAGAGGGCAAGTACCGGAGCCAACCATACTTTTTTGCTGAGGGTGTTTGGTCCACGTCTTTGATCAGCACGACGTTTTTTCTCATTCTTACCACCCCGGACAAGAGTGGCAGCAGTTTCATTGGCAGGTGATTGGTTCTCTCCTTCGCGCTCGTGCCGATCTGCAAATCGAACGAAGGTACCGCCAAAGTGAGCAAGCATTCCCCAGAAAGCAAGTACACAGGCAACGTACGGAATCAGCCAGCCAGCGTTTTCAACCACCTGCAGCCCTGTCATCTCACTGACACTGCCGTCGGCAAGCTGAACCTTCGAATAGTTACTTTGAAAAAAGGTTTCTCCTCGGTAGCGGACCGGGTTGTTCATCCAGATTCGGCCGGGCTGCTCCGCACCGGTTGATTCATCCGTAAAGGTGACAAAAGAAGAATAGTCGCGAGGCGTTTCACTTGCTGAATAGTTAATCCGCCGGACATCATCGAGCCGGACCTCGTACGGCTTGTATGCCCGGCGAAACCGTAACTGGATCCGCCATGGCCCTGAGGCGGTGTCAACTGTATCACACACATCTCCCTCTGCCTCCATGAATAATTGGCTACGATCATTCATGAACTGTGACACCAGAAAGACACCGAGATCTTTTCCGTCTTTTCGGTCAGTGAGTTGCACATACGCAGCCGCCACATTACTTTTTGAAGATGCGCCCCCTTCAGGCGGTCTGGCAATCGCCAGCCAACGTGTACCAAGTCCAGCAGTAGCACGGTTCTCGGCAAATGGACCGACGCGAGTCACTGCCGCGTTTGTGAAGTACTCAACAATTTTTATATCAAACGGGAGATTCTCTAGCGCAAGAGCCTCGCCACCTTCACGAGCCTTGATCAACCGCCCGGAAATCGCAGTGACCGACTCTGTTGCTTCGGTCTTTTCCGCTACCTCGACGCAGGCAAGTTCGATCTCATCTGTGCGGCACACCATATTCGATGCCTGCCCCTCAACCAAATTCAAGCGTTCTTCGATCTGCCGATCACCGAACGCGAACTGACCAAACATGAGCATGCCGACAGCTATGTGAATCAGCACATTTCCACCGCGGGCACCAAAAACCATGATCAGACCAGCCAACAGCACAAGCGAGGCGACACTTGACTGCATCAACTGCCACATGATCCGTAAACCCGGCTCGTTCATCCGCCATGATTCACCACCGAACAACATGCCGACAGCAGCACAGCCAGCACTGATCGCCGCAATGGCAAGTGAAATGCGAACAAGTCGACGCCGATTGCCAGTAAGAGCCACGGCTGCAAGGCCCACCGCCGCGACAGCTGATCCTACCTGCATGAGTTGCCAGACTGTCTCATAGGCGAGCGGTGGCTTTCCCTGCAGACCATCTGTTCGATGCCCTGTGAGTATGACCAAAAGAGCTAGAAGCCCACCGACAACCGACACCACCGTGCCCCACAGCAACCTTGAACCCTTTGAGGCAATATGAAAGCGGGTGGCCTTTGCCGCAATCAGATTGATCAGGAGAATAAATCCAATCGTTGCGCCACCGGGAAATGGAAACCAACCGGTAAGTGATGATTCTCCAAAAACAGTCACCGGGAAAAAGTCTGAAAACGGCACTTGTGCGAACCAGCAATTGAAATACTCAGCCTTCACCTCTGGAAGACTCTTCTCATCTTGTGCGAGTGTCCCTACGAACAGGAGAAAGGTTGCTGCAAGAAACATGATGACCGTGATCTTCAATGACCCGAGTGCCCGCAACCCTTCCCACGCGGTCTTTTGGAGGGAGCCATCTGCGGTTCGAGATGAAGCCATCGATCGAATGGGCATACTACCTGTCGCCATAATCAGAACCCTTTGCCTTCAATTACTTGAGTCTGCTTGTTCCGCATTGATTTGAGGCAGTCGTAGAGACGCCATAAACGCAGCGAACCTCTTTTGTTCTTTCCGGGCCACTTCAGCCGGACCACGAAACTTGACGAACAAGGTTCTGTTTTCATCCATCGGGAGCATGCCACCGAGTATTGATTCGCCGACTTTTTCATCATCTTCTACTGATTGGGTAAGTAAGACGATTGTTGCCTTCTGTCCCTGAACATCAACACTTCCGGCCTTTGCCATTGCCCTATCAACACGGTCGGCAATCTCTTCAGCAGAGGCGTCTTTATCGAGCTGCTTCTGCCACCGCTCAACATTACTGCGGTTGGTTCCGGAGGCAGGAATTATCGAGATCTCCTGCCCGTCCTTGCCATCTCCAATAGCAAGAGTTGCAAGACGCATGCCTGACGGCCCTGACACCTCAGCCCATCCCTCTGGAAGCGTGTAGTTAATCTGCCTTGACTGATTCAGACCGGTCGATTGACGGTTTGCCTGAGCTATATCATCTGCAGACAGCGTCTTTTCCTTGGGCACGACATACCGACGAATGTCCGTGCTCTTGACTGCCGCGTCTGGACCGCATCCGGAAACACACGCCGCCACAACCATCAACACAAACACTTGTAATACTGAAGACGCACCACGCCCCGTCAGCGCCATCGAACAAATTGACAAATAGCAAGGGGTCACAGGTATTCCATTTCGAAGACAATCAATGAGGAGGATTTGTAAGAACAATGTCGACTAACCTCGTGTTCTTATACATAGCACGTGTGCGAAACCCTCTCTCTTATAAAGATAGGCAATGAGCCGCTAAGAACACAGCCTCGTCAAACAATCATGTAAATACCTGCGTTCCTGGACATATAATACACTGCAACGCGTAAAATAGATTGACATCAACCCACCAGGATTGAGCAGTCGCCACACTCCAGCCGTATCCGGCACCAGCAATCAAAACTTTTGTACAATCAGTGCACGATTCATCCAGTGCACGATTCATCACTGTTGAAACCGACCATGCCTAAGCACCATCCAGACCAGAACGACCTGTACGCATGGGATAAAGATCTCGTCTGGCACGCGTTCACGCAAATGGCCGAGTACGAGCCACTCCTTATTGAACGCGGAGATGGCGTCTATTTATTCGACACAGAGGGCAATCGGTATATCGATGGTTCTGCCAGCATGTGGTGTAATGTCCATGGCCATCGGCACCCACGACTTGATGCTGCAATCACCAACCAACTCGCCAAGGTCGCGCATACCACCAACCTTGGACTCTCAAATCCCACAACGGTGCGTCTTGCCCAGCGACTCGCCGATTTTACGCCTATCGGCCTCGAAAAAGTCTTCTTCTCCAGTGATGGTTCCTCAGCCACTGAGGCAGCGCTGAAGATTGCTTTTCAATACTGGCATCAGTCAGGGATAGAAGGGGAGGCCCTTTCTCACCGATCTCGTCAACACCGCACAAAGTTTGTTTCACTCGGCGAGGCCTACCACGGAGATACCCTTGGTGCGATCGGCGTCGGTGGCGTCGATCGATTCACATCAATTTTCTCACCACTGACATTCGAAGCGATTCGAGTGCCTGGCCCGGGCATGACTGATTCATTGTCATCGACTGGCGATGGTGGCCCTCGGATAGACCCGAGCAGCCGACACACCACGGCAGAAGCGACGCTCTCCGAACTTGAAAATCTCTTCAAAAACAAAGGGAGTGAAATTGCTGCTCTGATCATGGAGCCACTCGTTCAGGCGGCAGGTGGAATTCTTGTTCATCCCCCCGGATTTCTTCGTGCTGTTCGCGAACTAACCGAACGCTTTCAGATTCTGTTGATTCTTGATGAGATTGCAGTTGGATTTGGACGCACAGGGACCATGTTCGCCTGCGAGCAAGAAGATGTCTCACCTGACATTCTCTGTCTTGGAAAAGGACTCACTGCAGGATACCTTCCCATGGCTGCAACCATCACAACCGCACAGATATGGGAACAGTTTCTCGGCAGTCACCAGGACGGCCGCGCGTTCTACCACGGGCATACATTTGGAGGGAATCCACTAGCTGCAGCAGTTGCATTAGAGTCTCTCGCGATTTTCGAAGAAGAAAGAGTGTTGGAACAACTCCCGGAGCGGATCCAGCAACTTCAGGATTATGTTGCTCGAATTTCTCAACTCCCTCATGTTGGCGACACCCGTCAATGCGGTCTCGTCGCCGGCATTGATCTTGTCGCTGATAAGAACTCGGGCCGTTCTTACCCCTGGGAAAGCAAAATGGGAGCAACTGTCTGCCTGGCAGCCCGGCAGCACGGCGCACTCTTGAGACAGCTCGGCGATACGGTTGTCATCATGCCACCGTTATCGATTCGCTCTTCAGAGCTTACTGATCTGCTCCATGCGGCAGAGTCCGCTATTCGGGAGACCACAGAATCGACCGTAAGCCTCTCAAACGGCAGCTTGCTGTCGTAGAACCACTACAGCGCTACGGCTGCGTTGGCCCTGTCACGATACAGTAATACGCCCCAACCTGTTTGCCATCTTCTGCTTGAAAGAATGGTGCAAGTTCATATGATCCGGGCTGAAGTGCTAGAGACATTTGAACGCCTGCACTGTCATTGGTGACCAATGCTGTTACTTTCACATCACCATTGATTCGTAGACCAGCTGACACAACGGGTATTGCCTCACCAGGTGTTTCACGAAACGCTTTACTTGCTCCTGGCACAGCGGCACCCGCCGGAAGGCTACTGGCAACAGGCTTGTTGGCTTCTGTCGGCCACCGCCTCAATTCAAAGGTGTATGTACCGGGCTCCATAACTTTCACAGCCCAGAAGTTACCCATGTCTGCTTGACTTGGTTCGTTCTCCTCTTGCTTCTTTCGACGAGAGCTCTTCGGTCGATACCCCATTGCGGCTCGCACCATCTGTTGGTTCCAAGGTGGATAGCCACCAATCCAGTCATGACAGGTCAATGTGACACGTGGAGCCTCCCGTGCACCAAGATAGATTTCGGTCGTCTGTAGAAACGTTGGCTCCAACTCATCCCACCAGCTGTCGTAAAATACCTTCATCTTCTTAACCTGTTGCGGGTGAGCAGCAGCTACATCTTTTGTCTGCCCAGGATCCTTCTTGATCTCAAAAAGCTGTTCTCCGTTAACCAGCCTCCATTGCTGTGACATGACAGCCGTCTTCCTCCATTTAATCGGGTCGCGAATTCTTTGAGAGTCTGTCACAAGCATTCGATCCGCAGCGGCTGGTTCTTCACTGGGGTCAAGAAACGTTTCAATCGAAACACCGTCCCACCGCAGTGACTGAGGCTTCTTTCCTCCAGCAAGACCAACAACCGTTGGCACAACGTCGACCGCATGACACAGCCTGTCGCACTGGTGCTTCGTATTCCAACCGGCTGCCGGCCAGTGTGCAATAAATGGAACACGATGCCCACCATCATATTCACTGCCTTTCTTGCCACGCATACCGGCATTGAATATCTCACTGCCTGTAGCCGTGCCATTGTCGGTAGTAAAAATAAAGAGCGTGTTGTCAAAAACACCTAAGTCCTTCAAGTACTGTCGTGTTGCACCAACATTATCATCGATGTTTGTAATCATTCCGTAGAAGGCCGCAATCTTTTGACTTTGGCCCGTGTACATGTCGAGATATTTTTGAGGGCAGTGAAGGGGACCGTGTGGTGCATTTGTACTGATATAGGCAAAAAATGGCTTTCCTGCATCAGCCTGTTCCTTCATAAACATCTTTGCCTGTTTGAAGAACACATCCGTGCAGAATCCCTCTGCTGGAACAATTGCGCCATTGTGAAAATACGAACCATCAAAGTAAGCGTTGTCCCATACATCCGGAGTCTGCCCGACTCCCCCACCACCGTGTCGATAGACTTCATCAAACCCACGATCTTCAGGACGATATGGATAATTGTCACCAAGATGCCATTTCCCAAACATTCCAGTGCTGTACCCATTGTCTTTAAGCAACTGTCCAAGAGTGATCTCATTCTCTCGGAGCATCGAGCGACCGTTAATGGTGTGCCATACTCCGGTTCGGTCAGTCCAGTGTCCTGTCATCAGTGCTGCACGAGTCGGAGAACATGTTGGCGCAACGTGATAGTCGGTCAGACTGGTTGATTCCGCCGCAAGTGTGTCAATATTGGGTGTCTTGATTATTGGATTACCTGTGTGCCCAAGGTCTCCATACCCCTGATCATCCGCAATAACGATTACGATATTCGGCTTTGGTTCATCACCACAGGCGAATGATAAAAATTGTAGGGAAAGGATAAAACATACGGTTAGACGAAACATGATGTGATGCCTTAAGGGTGAAAAACCACGAGAACGATGCGTCGATACAGAAACAGAACTTGGTTTATACTACATGGAATTCCCCGTCCCTCCTTTTCTAATCGGGATTTGCACGCGAACTTTCGTGACCGTATGGCTGGCCCAAAAGTTTTTTAATTGAATGAAACAATTTTTATTTTTAAACGAACAATCAGATTGCTTTCCAAAACGACAGTACGATAACATGCCAAAAAAATGAAAACATTATTTTGTCACTACTGTACGCTATGTGGAAGCCTCAACAGTGGCCCACGCACACCCAATTCTTGCTGCGCATCTTGCGGCCGATCTACCTACGTTCAATGTCCAGAGTGTAACGAACCATTGCTGGGTAAGCAGTTCCGCTGTCCTCACTGTCGAAAACAATTTACATGGGCCCACAAAAAACCGATCACTTATAATACCAAAGTAAAAAAAAGAGCTGACTACAGTATCCAGTCGCTCGAACCCAAATATGCAAGAAAAATTGTTGCTGATAGTAACAAACACAACGAGCCCGTCCTCGTTGTTAGAAAATTATCACACCTTGGCAGAGAAATACTGTCTGAACTATCAGCTTTCAAGGGTGAATTACACCTGCCAGATGTGATGACATTGCAAGACATAGGGGACAGGGTGGCCTTCAAGTCAAATCTGACTTTTCTGTACCTAGATGGTTTACAAGATATATCCCCCAAACGACACAGAGCCTATTTGAATATCAATGCACCGATATCACTTTGTAGCTTTCACAGAATTTCTCCAGAACTCGCTGATGTTATTAAAAACCGACGATTCCCAACTGTTCTCAACGGCATCTCCTATCTCGACGAACCGGCTGCCGAACTCCTCGCAACTACACCTGGGATACTTCGGCTCGATAATCTCTCCCAGGACACCTGCCCTCTCAAATTAAAGGGTCGGTTTTTTGCGAGAGAATTAAAGGCTTTTTCTGACGAGTTAATAGAACTCTCACCTACTCTTGCTAGGTGCATGCGAGATGCCATTACGAAGAATACTTTGTCCCTCAATGGCATCAAGAAACTCTCTGCTACCTGCGCCAACGAACTCATCGGAGACCATGACTTACACCTTGGAGTAACCGATCTCGACGAAGAAGCAGCAGAAGAATTGGGGCATCACAAGGGGTCCTTGGTACTAGACAATGTAGTAACTACAACCGCTGAAGTATTTCAGTCACTTACAAAGTATCCCAAAAGAATTTCTCTCCGCAGTCTTAAATCACTGCCATTCGATGGCCTTAGAAACTTAGAAAAAAGAAGCAATGCAACATTGCGACTCTTTTCTCTTAAAAAACTCAATGTAAACAAAGCACAACAACTTGCTCGTCTCCCTATACATATTGAACTTGATTCTGGTGCGGCACTTTCAACAGAAGCTGTTGAAATACTCAAAGATGGAAATGCCCGGTTTACAATCATGCAACCTGAATCAATTGACCCGGAGGTAATGCAGAGACTGGCGGCAGGTGATGTTCAAAATATCTCTGTAGACACAACAACAGAGTTACAGCGAAAGCTTTCGTCTCAGAAAAAAAGGCTGCTCCAAGACCCGAAACTAGAGCTGAGTCTACAAAAAACACTTTCCAAGCATGACCTTAAGGCCATCAATACCTTCCCCAAACATCTCCGTATCCGTTTCAATGAAACAGTTTTTTTTGATCTAGAAACAGCATCTCGAGTATCCCAATGCAAGGCAGATTTTGTTTTTCTGAAAACCGGCAGCCTAACCGATCGTGCTTTGTCTGTGATACTAATACACAACAATTCAATTATCCTCGGTGCATTCGAAGCGACCCACGAACAATGCAAAATAATTCGCAAGGAAAAAAAAGTTGGTGTATTACAAATACCATTGTTTCTTAACCTTGATTTAACACTGAACCAAATTAAAGAATTAAGACAGAACGAAAGAATTAAACTTAACTAACTTTGCAGGAAACTTTTGCTGAACCGCCATCACCGCACCTATCACAAGACTTTTAAATACTAACTACGGACACTCAAACACGTATTACTCGAAACCCTAGGCAATCCTGTCTTTCCCCAGAAATATTTTCATGAGCCTTTATGTCTTTGGGCATCGAAACCCTGATACCGATGCCATCTGTTCTGCAATCGCCTACGCCGACCTCCTGCGCCACACAGGCCAATCCGATGCAGTTGCTGCCTGCTGTGGAGCACCAAACAAACGCACCGAATATGTACTGAAAACGGCTGGCATTGCTCCTCCAAAAATAATCATGGACATACGTCCTGAAACGGAAGATATTTGCCGCAAGGAAACTATCACTGCATCTTTTGGCGATGCATTCTTTGAGGCGTATCGACGCATGCAGGAGTGGGACCTACGAGCAATCCCGGTCGTCGACAAAGACAATCGGGTCGTCGGTGTTCTCTCAGTGCTTGACCTGATGGAACTTCTTTTCCGCGATGAGGGCGACCCAATTAAATCAAGAACTGTCACAACGAACCTCAAAAAGATCACAGAAGCCCTTGGCGGTTCTTTCCAGCATGAAGTTGACCCTGAACAAAGTGATGAACTTCTTATTATGGTCGGCGCAATGAGCTCTGACGGCTTCACTGCAAGAATGCAGCAGTTCGACAAAGATCGTGTCATCGTTGTCTGCGGCGACAGACCAACCATCCAACTCCCAGCCATTGAACAGGGTGTTCGTGGGCTTGTGATAACAGGCGGCTTCGGCCTCAGTCCTGGACTCATAGAACTGGCCAAGGCTCGTGGCGTCTCGGTTCTGTTGAGCCCTTTTGATACCGTCAACACAACGACACGGATCCGGTCCTCTCAGTTTATTGACCCTGCCGTGAACCGCCAGGTTGTTACCCTGCCAGCAAAGATGAGGGTGTCGGAGGCACGCGCAATTGTCGAACGATCAAAACAACCTGTCTTCCCAGTCGTGGGAGATAACGGACTCCTTGCCGGCATTTCATTTAAATCTGATGTCATCAATCCACCCCGCCCCCAACTTGTTCTGGTTGATCATAACGAACTGACGCAGGCAGTTGCGGGGGTTGAGGAGGCTGACGTTCTCGAAGTTCTTGATCATCATCGACTTGGGGGCGGCTTGAAATCAGCACAACCAATTCGTTTCGTGAACGAACCGGTTGGGTCAACCTGCACACTCGTCGCACGACAATATCGAGATGCTGGAATCGAGCCAGAAGAGTCACTTGCACTGTGCATGGCTTCTGGAATCATCTCTGACACGCTCTTCCTAAAGAGTCCAACGACCACCACCGTCGACCGGACAATACTCGAATGGTTGAGGCCGCGATGCTCAGTTGACCTCGATGATTTCGCACGAACTTTTTTTGAGATTGGTTCAGCGCTTCGAACGAGCACTCCTGATGGCGTCGTACAGGAGGACTGCAAGGAATTTGTGGAGCGCGACATCCGGTTTTCGATTTCTCAGATCGAAGAGACGGGCTTTGATCTCTTTTGGGAAAGAAAGGATGAACTCCGAGTCGCGCTGGTTGCCTATGCCGACAAACACCGACTCGACTTCTCGGCGCTCTTGATTACTGACGTCGTGAGCAACGGCTCACTTCTTCTGTTGTCGCGGGAGACCGAAGCGTGGGAAGAAATTAATTACCCGAGAATCGACCCTGGTCTTTATGCACTCAAGAACGTAGTTAGCCGGAAAAAACAACTTCTGCCTCTTGTGACCCAACTGATCCAAACTGCTGTGCTCTAGAGTATGGTCGCCAACAAGAACTTACTGAGCGACCGATTTGCTTCCTTCGGCTGACCCACCAATCGGGGCACCCTCTGGAAGCGGACGACATGCAGCAGAAACGCCGAGACGATACAACTCCTCGCGTACGGCCCGATACTCTTCAAAGCTATCCGGATAGCACCACAGTGTCACTGTTGTTGCTGGAGTGACGCCGGCAAGAATACTCCGAAAACGCGACTGACGTGCGAGTGCATCATCTAATGTTTCACCGATGTCATACCGAGCTGGCTTCACAACCCACTCACGACTGCGAACATAGACCTGACCGGCACTTCGGTTAATCTGCACCTCGATTACATAATCAAGTGCGTAGTCTAGGATTGGTCCAACTGTTTCAATTCGTGATTCCATTGATGCCAGGGACCCCCCGCTTTTCCTCTGTGTTCGTGCTTTCGCCCGATCAAATAACTCGGTCAGCGGAATATACGAGATACGGCCGGCCGCTAGGCGGAAGTGCAATTCATCGCCTGTTACTGTCCGACCTACCGGTGTCGGATAAGCAAGGAGTTCCTTGGTTGCTTGTGGAGCATGGGCAATCCCTTCCGCTTCGAGATTACACTGTTCTATTTCGTCTTTGATCTGCTGCCGCTGAGTGGCCATCTCAACTCGTTTGGCCTTATCTTTGTCAACCTTCTGTTTCTGATCTTCAACTTCCCATCTCGCTGCAGAAACCGCAGTTGCAAGGTGAATTCTCGCATTTCCTGCGTCTGCGACAGTGCCGGAAAGTTGTCCGCCTTGCTCATCAAGCTCAAATAATTCACTTTCGGACGCGACGATGGCATCCTCCAGTCGTACAACTTCCATCATCAACTTCTCGAGATTAGGACTACTGACCTCTTTTGGCTTGATCGAGATGCTCTGAACACGAGCACCTATAACCATCACGAGGATGATGAGGATACCGACAATATTCGTCACGATGTCAAGGAAAGAATCCTGACTCCCTGCATCTGTACGGCTTACACGTTGTCTCATCATAGACCCACCTCCGGGCTCGTGGCTGCTGTTTCAAGCTGTGCTGTTCGGCGGAGACGCCTCTTCTTTGGCTGCGCGGGAGGCAACCGTCTGACTGAATCGGAATCCTGCTTTTGCCTCGTTTCAATACCGCTGTTTGCGAGAAGAGTCTGCACATCTTCACGCCGCCCACCACCGTCCTCGGTTTCGGTAAGCACTAACTCAGGCTTCCAGTAAAGGCGGTCTCCTGCGAGCCCCCAACTGTCAACCCGCCGACGAATCGCACCAACAAGAGAATCGATGGATTGATCTGTTGGGCCCATGATCGGAATTCGATAGACAACACGTCTGCCGCTATCATCAAAAAGACGTAACTCATCAGCGGCACACTCAATTTGAATTGGTCGGGTGAGGGGAATATACCGCTGCGATGTCGCAAAACTGGCCCAGTCACTTCCCCGAGCCCCAGCAAGTGACCCACCGGCACTGGCCTGCTGCCCAGACGTCCCGTTTGCCATCTCAGATGACGCCGCATCTGCTCCAACCTGAATTCCAATTGGCATTGGCATACCGCCAGCAGCCGTACTCGGAGTACCGCCACCGCTGCTGCCAGTACCCCCTGCGGCAAGGTCCTGGCTATGCGAAGAGGATGACGAGGACATGCCAGAAGCGGCTCCACCTTCACTGGAACCTGAACCCTGCTGATTCGCTGCGGTACCTCGTTGTGTCCCGCTAAGAGAACCACTCTCTGCCCCCTTCGACTGGCTACCCATGGGACCCTCCGATGTACCATGTCCATCGGAAAACACTGCATCTGATGATGCCAGTTCACTGCCCGAACCGTTTCCGAAGTGCGATTGGCTGTCCCGAGAACCACCATCTGCACCGACCTGCTGCGACACACGTGAGTCACCAGTGAGACTACCCGCCTCTGTGGCCGCGCCCCGACCGTATCCAATCCCGGTAGTACTGCGACCGCTTCCGAGTTGACTGCCACCAGCAGACTCTCCAGCGTTCAATGGACGCCCAACGGGACCAACCGATGAAGCGAGTTGCCCCGCAGTTCCATTACCTCTCTGCCCCTGAAGATCGTTCCCTCCACGCGACACTCCATTTTGTGCCTGTTGCTTGGACCAATCCCATTGAGACTGGTCCCCCAAAACAGATGGCCCACCAACAGCAACAGCACCGCCACGAACCGAAGATGCTCGGTATTGTTTTTTTACGGGCTTATTCCGCCGAACCGCAGATCGAGTCTGTGCCAACCACTGCAGCCGCTCACGGGCCTCATTAATTGCCTGCAATTCTATATCTCGTAAAGCTAGGTCCTTTTCAGGAAAGGCAAGTCGCCACTCTTCCTCAATCAGCTGATACCCAAAGTCACTGCCCCAGGACGCAATGGCGTCTCGTGCTGCATAGTAGGCCATCACACCGGATGGCCGCACAAGCAACAGGGGATACGGTCGCAGACCGGGATCATCTGCCGACACCGACTGTCGAGCGAGATACTCTCGTGCCGCACGCAGTCCACTCGCTAACGGATTGCCTGGGCCTGGTGGACCTTCAAAGTCCTCTGGATTGAGCCGAATACCTTCGGGCTGCAAGAACACTCCGTCCAAACAGCATTCAATAAAAAGGGGACGACGATGTGTTCCAGATGATCCTTCGTAAGGGATAACTGCATAGGCCGGAGGATGCGAATCTTTCTCCTTCCTCGCTTCATCGAGACTTTCACGGGCTGAAGCCAACTCTCCCTCGAGTTTACGTAATTCATCAGATGTTACCGCTGCAACGGCTTCCGTATCAAGAAGATTTTCTCGTACTTTCTGCAAATTCTTAAGCTCTGCTGATAAACTTCTCGAGTTCTCCTCGATGCCAGCTAACTGCAGCCTCAACGTCTCAAGTTCGTCATTCGTCTTTGACCGCATGTCTTTCAATTGCTCTAGCCGCCAAGAAAGATTTTCCACTCTTTCTTGTAACTCTGCTTCCATTTGCATCGCCTGCTCGACAGCTTTGCTCTCATCCTGCTGACCAATCGAGTGGCCAAACAGAACCAATAAAACGAGTAGCGCACCCATCGTGCACAACAAAACTGCAAGAAAAGGGAAAAGTGAAATAGCTATCCCTTCTCGTGTACGCGATCTTCTCATGCAACTTTCTCAACGGGGGAACTGTTCTCAGCCAGAACGCTCGGCTTACCACCAGAAACCCCCGGGCTACGTGCTGCCAACAATTGCGTCGCCGCCGAGAGTGAAATGATTGCCTCTTCAAATCGGCCGCTTGCTGTCACTGCATTCAGATTGCTCTCGAGTTTCTGCTCCATCGCTACGATCTCATGCAACATTGAGATAACCTTCTCGAGCGCTACTGCCTGATCTGCGACAGCTGCCTGCTGCTTATCGAATGCAACAGCGGCATCAGCCATCGTTTGTCCTGCACGCTCCCATCGACCGTCTCGCTCGTTGGCTAACTCACGGTGTGCTTCGACTAGCGATTCTCTCCAGGCATCCAGAGTATCCCCAAGGGAGTCCGACAGCGTGTCTCGAAGCCGGTCACCAAGACCACCAAATACATTCTCGAGACTCTTTAAGGCAACGTTCTGAAGTTCGTGCCATGACTGCGTCTGCGCCTCAATGAGCTGGGCGGAACTTCTTCCCACGGCGTCCCCGAGCCTTGCAACAGCAAGCGCTGACCCATCTGCAATTCCGTCGGTCTGAAAACGACCCGCGAGTGAATCCCACGCCTGCTCGTCAACCTGATCGAGAAATGATTGTTCCATTCGCTCAACAACGAACTGTGAGAACATTAAGACCATCGACAACGCTAAGGCCGTCGCGGTTGTATCAAATGCAGTACCCAAACCTGCGACAACACCTGAAATGTTTTCAAGTTCCGTCGGCGACAGAGTAGCAATTGCCACGGTGATTCCAATTACCGTTCCAAGAAAGCCCATGATCGGTATCGCCCAGACGATAAATCGAACAAGACCATAACTGGCATGGGCTCGAGCCCCATCCACGTCGGCAAGATATTTGAGATGATCTTCAAGATCATCGGCCTTTCCCGTCCGTGTAACAAAGTCGAGACCATCACGGAGCCTTTTTGGAAGGTAGCCTTGTTCATCACTCACACTTTCAAGGAGATGCCGCTGCAGACCCTGTGCCTCAGAGGGATGCTGGCCGCCTGACAGAGCCACGGGTAGTGAACAGTCTGCCAGACTTTTCTTCTGGCGAAGCGTACTCAACAGTTTCATAGCCAGACTGCTTAGGCCTACGCAGAACAGGCCAACTTCGATGTACTCAACCCAGTGCCCGGCGAGATATCGAACAACATATTCATCACGAATAACTCCCCGCTGAATGAGCGAAAAAAAGCAAAAGGCCAAACCAGTGCCCCACAACAGGGGCGATCGAAGTAAAAGTTTCGACATCTTAGTCAGGATCGACACTGGGCACCTCCGTGAACGGACTTGTTCGATTTTTTCTCTCTCGCACGAAACGCAGAATTACTCACTTCATCGGAACTTATTGCCCATATGTTTAAACCCAAATAGTCAGCGCAATCAGTTTTTTTGCCCCGGCCCACAGCGAGCGGGCAGATAAGCGAAGCTAGGTGAGACAGGAAAGCCTGCGGCGGGTTTCAACGATGGAAGAACTCACAAAGCTGGATTTCGATCTGTTTTGCGAGGAGTCTACCCTGCAATACTCCGTTGATCGGAAAAGGACACAGCCAGCCTCAGAGACTTCTTGCTGACTGGAAAAGACTTTCTCAAACTCGGGCCCAAAGACAGACCGAGACATCCAGACACACCCGGGACCGTAAACTATGAATACGCGAAAACACTATATTCAAATCTTTATTGGAATGGCATTGGCTGCATCGTGCATTTTCACATCCGCCGCTCTGGCCGAGGAAATGCACGGCCTGTTTGTTTCGACATCACCGATTGATGCCGGTCGACAGATGCTTCTGGTAATAGACCCAGAAAGACAAGTACTCGCCGTCTATCATATTGAAAACGTCAGTGGCGAAGTTTCACTTCGGAGCACTCGTGCACTTGGATATGATCTCCAACTCGAAGACTTCAATGCAGAAGACCCGAAACCGGCTGCCATCAAAAAAATGCTGCGTATTGACTCCACCCCTAAGCCCCCAACTAACACAATCCAAATAATCCCTCCTTCGTCTGAAAAAACGAAGTGACGTTGACTAAATACCTAGTCTTCTCCAATCCACATCTGTTTCCAAGAGACTTGCGGCACCATTCAACCGGTGATTGGAAAAGCAATTACAGACCCATGCCGATTGCGACGAATATGCCGACTGGATCGGGCCAAGCCGGCTGCGTAGACTTTTACATAGCTGATGGCCGAGTTCGGGGATAGGTCTGGGTTTTTAGAGCACGTAAGGCAGGCTAATTTTATGGCTGGTGGGTTTTTAAACATTTCTGAAGCGGCCGTGCATCTCAATATTTCAGAGGATGCAGTCAAACAACTTGTTGATCAACGGAAACTTTTCGCACTCAGGGACACGTCTGGGTACAAATTCAAGCATGAAGAGCTCGACCGGTATCTTGAGGATCAGAAAGACATTAGTGAGATAGATGCGACGGATCCGAAAGCCTCTGATGAGAGCAGTCTCTCACTTGATGGATTAGAACTCGACCTCTCTGATGAAGTGACTGCTTCTGAGGAGAAGGATACTCAGCAAAAAAGTACCGATTCACCAGCAAACGTAGATGAAGAAAAGCCCGACTCCGGAATTGGTATCGGAGAACTTGAACTCGAGTCTGGCCTGTCGCTCGCAGACAGTGGAAATAGTGCTGGTGGAGCGGCAATTGAAGCAACGGGTATTCTGCCGACTCAAGAGGCAGAAGCATCATTACTGATCGGCGGTGACCTTGATGGCTCAGACCTTGATGTTCCAGCCACGCTGCTCGGAGGCAGTGCGGAATTATCTCGGGCTGAAGAGGAGAATGACTCGCCGCATGAAGAGGGAATTGCAAACGCTCAGAGCATTGTACTCGGTGACGAAATTGAACTCAGTGGGATCGACGTTGATCTAAGCGATGTGGGAAGCGCAGCTTCCGGCACAGCGGAGGAACCAGCGCAAAGCCTTCTACTCGGTGATTCCCTTGCTGGTGATATTGAAAGCATTGTTGCGAGTGATATTTTCGTTGATGAAGGTTTGGCATCAGTCGTATTAGAAACTGATGGATCCGGAAGCCTTCTCGTTCAGGGTAGTGGATTAAAGGAAAACAATGAAATAAGCGGTATCGAATCAAGTGGCATTATTGATTCCGACCCTACCATCGAGGGCTCTGACGTGGGCAGCGCTATCTCTGGTGAAAGTGGCGTTATCATGGAAGGTGGCCTTTCACTTGAGGGAGATGAGGTAAAAGCTTGGGACGTCGATTTAGGAGAATTCCTCAATGATATTGAAGAAGATCCGGATGCAGCAACCATGCTGGGAACAGCCAATGATTTTGATCTCGATGCAGAAGGCTCTTCAACGGATGACCCAAGCCAGTCCGCAGACCTTGCTTCGTCCCAGGCTGGTGACTCGATGTTTGATAAATCAGCCGGGCCTGGTGACTCAAGCTTTTTTGGTGAGGAAGTAGGAAAAGAAGCAAACGCACTCACAGCCGGGTCGGACATGCTCTCAAGCTCCCAACTCATTGGCATACTCGACGACACACAGTTCAACAGCTTGCAGGTCACCGGATTAATCTGCTGTGCGTTGCTGTTACTTCTTGGTGGACTCCTGACTTTTGATCTCGTCAGAACCATTGGAAGCTCGGCTGACACGTCCCTGTCAAATCCTCTTGTCGGCAGCCTTTCGCAGCTCTTCGGGTGGCGGCAGTAAGCAACACGGTACTCTCTTCTCGGGCTTACAAAACGCGTCGCCACCCTGCCGGCGTAAACTGCCGAACGGACATCGTATCGTCAGACATCGTAATGGACACTGCACCCCTATCTGGTGATTGTTCGCCGTCCGTTCTCAATACTGCCCGTAAGCCGGTCCAACCTTGGTGAAATTTTTGACAGACAAGAGGCCAGTCACGGCCACCAGACCCGCTTACAACAACTATGCCCGGCCGTACCTCCGATGTGATCTCTCGTGGGAGTCCTGTTTTGCTTCCATGATGAGGTGCAATAAGTATGTCGGCCTGAGGCAGACCAGAACGTAAGAGTGCTCGCAGAGCATCGCCCTCGATGTCTCCAGTCAATAACATCCGTTTTGATTCAACCGCGACGTCAAGCACAATACTATTCTCATTATCGCTTCGCACGCCCATATTGGGCGTGCGCTGGGGATGTAAAACCCGCGCGACGCAGGACTTCCCAATAGAGATGACATCCCCTCTCAGAACAGTCCGAACTGGCACTCCATGCTTGACGAGTAGCGTCTGGAGTTCAGTTACAGAACGAGATGAACTCGCAAGGAATTGTGGTGAAACAATCACCTGATCGACGCAGAATTCATCAAGCAGACCAGGCACGGCATTAAAATGATCCGTGTCAGCGTGCGAGAGGACAAGATAGTCAATCGTATGAATGCGCTGGCTGAGTAATGTTGCTCTAAGTGAACGCAGAGCTGTACCCGACGCACCAAGACGTCCCGCGTCATAAACAAGACAATGTCCTTCTCGAGACTTCAGTACAATTCCACAGCCATGGCCCATTGCTGCAATAGTTACTCGACTCTCTTTCAGGGTCTGCGGCATCAATTGCAGCCCTACCCCCAACACGCCGAATCCAAACAGAAAAACTCCAAATGCACACATCTTCTGTCGAAAAGACGACCAGTCTCTATCTCCATACACGCCTCTAAAACATCGTCCATGTGATTCCTTCATCATTTTTGAGTGGTCGCACAAATGCAATAAAAGTAGCGATAGAGTGAGGTACCAGATCACAATCCACCACGTCGGCAACGCATGAACCCGTAACGTACTTGCAGGAATGCTCGCTACCGCAGCGACTAACCACGTGAGAGTATCGAACAAGAACCCCGCAACCACGCCCAATGGTTCACACAACTCAACGGGCAACCCAATCGTTATAAGACAGGCAAAACCAGCAGCCATAACAAAAGGAAGAAGGGGGGCAATGAGAAGATTTGTACCGACAGCAACTGGGACGAATCGATGGAACTCAGAAGCTACCAGAGGAACGGAAGCAATCCATACCGAAGCACTTAAGAGAATGCCCCAACAAAGACTGCGAGAGAGTCGACTCGCTGCATTTGTAAGAACCCCTCTATTCTTTTCAATCAATCGTTCAATTGGCTCACGCGTCGGTTGATCTCGAAACCATGCCCCGAGCGATATCAGTACTGCTGTCGCAAGGAAAGAAAGTTGTGTCCCGATCGACACAACCGAAACGGGATTCCACACAAGCAAGAGAGCACCAACCACTGCAAGTGCATGGATACCAGCGACCCGTCTCTTCATCCACACCCCAGTGCATGCGACCCACAGAAGTAATGTTGCACGCAACACAGGAAGCGCAGCACCGGTAAGCCCGGCATAGATCGTAATAACACATGAAACAATGAGCCAGTTCGTGCGGAAAGGACAGCCGAAGAAGCGGAAAACATAGAAAACTACAGTCGCTACAAGTCCTACATGGAGTCCCGAAATTGCAAGGATATGAATACTTCCTGTATCCGTAAACGCACGAATAATCTCTTCGGGAAGGGCACGTCGTAGACCAAGAAGCAACGAGTCGGCAAGTGGTTGACTCTGGATAGGCACGATTGCATGAAGTCGGTTACGACAACGCTGCCGCAGCCAATCGATGCAACCCGCTGCAGACACCGTGATCCCATTGGGGCATACAACAATCGACGACCACCCACGTACTCGGATGATCGTCAACACTCGGTTTAATTGCGAATGCTGACGAAAGTCGAACTCACCCGGATTATTGGGTGCTGATGGCCTCACCGCTCGTCCATGGACCTGCACATGGGTTCCGACTGATAGTGGCTGGGTTTCACCGTCAACGAAAACACGTGCTTGCCCCGAAACCGGCACCCAATGATGCAAATCTCTCGCCGCAGTTAAATTAAGAACCCAGACTGACGTCTCTCGGAAACTGCCGGCACCAAGAAATCCTTGTGCACTTCTCATTTTCTCCGGAGTTGCGACCACAGTCCCTTGAACCACAACTGGCTGCGAAGACTCTGCCAGACTCCAGGCAAAGTCATTTCGTGGAAACAACCTTGCGCAACACCAAGCCCAGCCACACATTGCGAAGCTATTACCAATTAGGAGAAGCCACCACGCGACACGACGCGCTGTCACCCCCTGCTTTTTCACACGCTGCACCTGTGACGACAGAAAAACGCACACTCCAGATAGAACAAAGAGCACGGCAACCCACACCCCATCAAACCATGGGCACCTACTTGCGAGTGTTCCGCACGCAGCACCGAGAGCCAGAAAACCAACCACTGACACCATCAATGGAACTGTTGGAACAAGTCCTCTGAGAAAAAACGTGGTCTTTTTGAAGCGGAAACTCTCATCTGTCCGAGTAAACACAAACACACACTGTACCGTTGTAAGAGCAGAATCGTGTTGTTCATACACACGCCCAAGAAGATGCTCCTGCCGGCGCTTACAAAAGAAAGCGAGAATGGGCTCTGCGAGGGGCAGAACGCTTATACCACTCGGGCCTGTACGATCCGGGGCAGTCCTGAACTATCCTTGACTGTTGGTTTCCCGGCCAACTCTGTCGTGGCAGAAATAA
Source organism: Pirellulales bacterium (assembly GCA_016776925.1). Lineage (GTDB taxonomy): Bacteria > Planctomycetota > Planctomycetia > Pirellulales > UBA1268 > UBA1268. The sequence goes on from JADHSL010000010.1 coordinate 19,754, forward strand.
TTTTTTCTGCTAGCGAAACTGTTGATGGGCCCACTTCAATAAATAACCATCCTCCGGACACCAAACTGCCTGAGGCCTGCTGCACTAGACGCTGGACTATTTCACATCCTGTGACACCTCCCACCAAGGCATCTCGCGGTTCATAAAGCCGCACGTCGTCTGGCAAACCATCGAACTCATCTTCACGGACATAGGGTGGATTGCTAACAATAATATCCCACGATCTAGACAGATCGGGATGCTCGAGCACATCTGACTTAAGAAATTTAATACGTCCATCAAGAGAGTGCTTACTCGCGTTAGCGGACGCAATATCGAGAGCCGCTTGTGAGATATCTGTGGCCGTAACGATGGCATCCGTCATGTGCGATGCAAGTGCGATCGCCAGTGCACCCGAGCCGGTGCCAACATCAAGCACACGCATACTAGGTTTACCGCAAAACTCCTCCTTCCAGACATCAAGTACTCGAACCACAAGCCCTTCGGTTTCCGGCCTCGGAATTAAGGTAGCTGGTGTAACATCCAGTGTCATTGAGAAGAATTCTTTTTTTCCCACGAGGTAAGCCACAGGCTCGCCCTGGCCACGGCGACGCACAAGCTCTCTGAAATCTTGTCGTTGCTCCGCATCAACAATCTCATCAAACGCTGTGTAGAGAAGAATTCGTGGACAATTCCTCACAAAAGCCAGCAGCACTTCAGCATCAAGTCGCGGTGAATCACTGCCCCGTGTTCCAAGCCAGTCGGTCGTCCAGGTTAGCAGTCGACCCACAGTCCAGACATCTTCTTTATCACTATTTTTATTCGGAGAATGATCTGCCATGCGTTTAAATAGTCTTGTCACAAAGAAGAAAACCGGCCCAACAAGACTGTTCCTGTTAGCGAGCCACCGCACCACTCCGCCGTTCCCGATGCACTCGCTCTGCCATTGCGTCCAACAGAAGATTCAACCGACCAGCGAGAATCTGATCGAGGTTGAAATTCTGATTCAATCTATGATCAGTCACCCGGTTTTGGGGGAAATTGTAGGTCCTTATACGTTGACTGCGGTCACCCGAACCAACCAGATCCTTGCGTTCACTCGCCCGTTTTTCATGCTCAATGTGCCGCTGCCGCTCATAGATCCGTGTCTTCAAAACCCGCAGTGCTTTCGCAAAGTTCTTGTGTTGGCTTTTTTCATCCTGACACTGCACAACGATACCCGTCTCAAGATGTGTCAACCGCACCGCAGAGGTGGTCTTATTTACGTGCTGCCCCCCGGGGCCGCTGGCACAGAAAAGATCTTTCCGATATTCATCAGGCGAAATGGTTACTTCGACATCTTCCGGTTCGGGCAACACTGCCACAGTCGCCGCTGATGTATGGACACGTCCCTTGGTTTCGGTGTCCGGAACACGCTGCACTCGATGGCCACCGCTTTCGTACTGAAGGTGCCGAAATACTTCACCCCCAGACACACCGATCACAAGTTCCTTAAAACCACCGAGCTCAGTCGGGCTGGCATCCATCACTTCGACATTCCATCCTATCTCAGTTGCGTATCGTCGATACATTTCAAAGAGGTCTCGAACAAACAGGGCGGCCTCATCTCCACCCGTACCCGCTCGTAATTCAACAATGCATCGCGCGCGATCGGCGTCTGGATCATCAAGACAGACATCAAGAATGGCATCCCATTCTTCGTCCCTGCGTTTCTGAAGATTGGGCAGTTCGGTTTCCGCGAGTTGACGAAATTCGGTATCGTCTCCAGAGAGCATCTCTGTGTATTCCTCGACCTCCCGACCCATCGCAAGGAACGCCTTGTATCGACGCACGATGCGAGTGAGCCCCCCATGCTCTCGGGCAACTGCCGACAATCGGTGCGAATCGGCGAGTACCTCCGGATCAGCTAACAGCCTTTCCAGTTCCTCAAACCGTGCTAATTTGGCATCGAGCTCTTCCCGCATCACATCTCCAACTGCCGATAGATATGACGTCGGCCAGCATCCTTGCCACACTCGATGGAAAATCTGTTTTTGATCAGCCTCTCTTGACAGCGAGAGCCAAACAAGGTCCACACATAAAAGTGACGACTCAAGATTCTTCCGAAGACTGAGCCGCTTTTTTCTTCTTCAGACTCGCATAGCCACTCGTACCAAACTTCGTTTTAAACTTTTCGATCCTGCCAGCAGTATCAACGAATTTCAATTTTCCTGTGAAGAAGGGATGGCATACATTGCAGATATCAATTTTTATCTCAGGTACAGTACTTCGCGTTGTGAAGGTATTGCCACAACCACACTTCACTACAGATTCCTGATACTGTGGGTGAATGGCTTCTTTCATCGTGTTCATTCTTTCGATTTATTGTGCGCGTCGAGGCATGTACTGATCACTGATTTCACGTACGTGCTCAACTTAAGATAATAACGCTGTTGATGGAACTCGGCAATTGGTCCCTCTGTTGAAAGGCCAAAACAACCCCTTACTCGGATGGACCCGCCTTCGTTTCGTCATCAGGTTGCCTCGTAGGGGCCTCTGGTGTGCTACCAGGGGCTACCTGCTGAGCACGAAAACGGCTCCCAAAACGCTGAGGCGAGCGATCTTCACGGAGCAGTTCAATGGCTCCTTGCGTGTCTCCGGTCTGGATCTTTGCCTCGGCAAGGTTAACCCGTGCCGCCGAGGCCCAGCGGCCATCTGGAGACGCGAGCAACGTCATTCTCCCCAGGTAATCTACCGCAATTTCATAATCACCCTCAGAAAGTGTCACAATTCCAAGCCAATAGGTGGCGTCTTCTTTCATCTGTACATAGACCCTGCGAACCGCTTCTCGTTGACCCTCCGGAACCCGGGCTACCAAATCAGCCACGGCTGCATTACTTGGTCGAGCGAGGAGATACGCCTTTTTTGCTCCATTTGGACCTTCCAACTCGCCACGGAATTCCCGAAGCCTTCCAGCGTAAAGTGGGCGAATTGTTCGTCTACCTGAAGAAAGCCCGCTTCCCTTTCGTTTTTCCTCTACCACGACTCCCATAACCTGAAGTTCTTCAGCCAGTGCATGGGTCACTGCCATTTCTTTTGCTTGCCTCCTCCGACGCACTTCAAACGGAAACGACCACAGTGCCACCGGGGTTTCCCTCTCGCCTTGGGGGAGTGCTGCCACTGCAAACGAACCTAGAGCAGAGGCGTCGGTGGCTAACCGTACTGCTGAACCACCAAAAAGGCTCTGCTCTAAAAGGTCCATCCTTCGTGATAGCGACTGTGGATCGGCAACAACCAAGACAACAAGACTACTCATGTCGTCTGAGGCGACCGGGTAGCGGCGAGAATCATCATCGAATTGGGTCAGAACAGCCGGATTTGCTGCAGCCTCTCGGACCGTAGCAACGCCTGGGGCACCTACGCTTGGCACTGGAATACCATACGTTGGTTCAAACAAATAGGCTTCACCGCCCGAGATAAGTGCCGGCAACCACGGACGATAACTGCCATCACGGTCAACCGTTGCCAGCATCACCCCTTGAAGCCCGGCCTGCCGAAGCAACTCAAGGAAAATCCAGCTTCTTTGGGCCGCACTTCCTCTGCCAGATAAAAGAATTTCGCCTCGTTCAAACCATCGAACTCCTGAGCTACCAGCCGTTGCCAAAAGTGGCGGGTCGCTCTGTATCGCCAGTGACCGAATTGTCCATCGGAAAAGTGACGTCGCTATATCAATGTCATCGAGTGCCTCACCTCGTGCAGTTTTTGCAATATCGGCAAGCCACCGCTGATCCCGAATGGCAACAATGTCGTAGATGGGATCAAAAACAGAACTCCCAAGCTTCTCGTCGGTGCACATGTCCTGATAATCTTCTGGCAGAGAATCTCGAAGACTATCTTCTTTCCACTCTGCACTCGCCGCTGCATCACCAACAGGATCGGCATGTATCCATTGATTCAGTCGATCGAATACCTGTTCTACTGCCAAGGCTTCATCATAATTCTCGAGCCTGTCGAGAATCGTTATTGCCCCTTCAAGCAGTTTGCCACGAACCTCCTCAGAAATGTGTGGGACAATGGCAACCTCCGTGGGCGGTCCGACAGGCGGCTCGGCACAGCCCCCTGAAAAAAGCAATACAAGAAGTACCAACCCGCGGCCGCAGCGTTGCAAAAACATAGTGACTCCGTGCTGAGCACGCCTCTCTCGAACTGCCATGTTGATCCGTCAAATGATTTCCTAAGGAAAGCTCGCTTTTTTTCTCCCGCCCACGTTGCATCTCAGAGATCTATGCAACCATTGAGACACGAACCGCATGAATTTGCAACACCCGCTCGAGCACAGACCGGAATTCAGACAGCGGTACCATATTTGGACCATCGCTCGGACTGGAATCAGGATCCGGATGCGTTTCAAAGAAAACGCCGTCAATACCTACCGCGGCTGCGGCACGAGCAAGTGGCTCGACCAGTGTTCGATCGCCACCGGTAGCGTCGCCATGGCTCGCCGGCTGTTGCACGGAGTGTGTGGCATCAAAAATTACCGGGACTCCAAACGATCGCATCGTCAATAACCCGGTGAAATCATTGACTAATCTACCATACCCAAAGAATGTACCTCGCTCACACAACATGGCATTACGGCAGCCACCCGCAGCAAGTTTTGACACCGCATGCTGCATGTCTGCCGCCGCCATGAACTGTCCTTTTTTAACATTCACGGCCCGACCTGTGGCCGCTGCAGCCACGAGCAGATCCGTCTGTCGGCACAGAAAGGCTGGTATCTGAAGCATGTCACACACTTCTGCAACGGGTTCTGCTTGTTGGGGCAGATGAATATCTGTCGTCACTGGTAGGCCAGAGGCGTCTTTGACGGATCGAAGAATCTCTAGCCCGTCTTGAAGGCCAGGGCCTCGCTTTGAGGAAGCTGACGTGCGATTCGCTTTATCGAATGACGCCTTGAAAACAACATTCACCGGAAGGCTTTGGTTTATTTCGACGAGAACCTGAGCAATTTCTTGACACAGTTGTTCACTTTCGATGACACAGGGTCCAGCAATTACGAGGAGAGGCTGGCCGGGCCCACAGCGGTACTTCCCAACCTCAACACAGGCTTCAGCGTTCATAGATTTCTATATTTCTTGAGAAAATGTCGTTCTTCCTTGTGCCGAACCGTACCTGATAGAGGCAGTTCTCGCCCAGTCAAAAACTGAAGCAAAAAGCAACGGTCCGACGCGTTTTGCACATTGTTATCCGCCCCGCAGACAATTTTTCTCAAATTGAGACTCGTAGGGAGTCCGGTTTTTCGACTCCAAACCTCCACTCAATTTCTCAGACTATAAAGCGTTTTATCAACTTTCTACACGTCCGCTTCGTCCGTGCACAGAGGGATTCATCAGCAAAAAGTATGAGCAGGACGTTTTGGCACGCCAAATGCATCTTCTTTCTCCTGACGAGACATTCCGAGTCTCGTCACCCACACCTTAAAAAAGTGGGGTCTCTGGCTTTTTTTGGTCGAGCGGTCGCCTTGCCCCTGACCCGCTTGACTATGGTAGGACGCTCCTGCCGGGTCGAGACCCCGCTTTTTTTTTGCGCGGTGAGTCAAAGAAGCCCTTGTTAAAGGGCTGCCACTTGACGCTCAGTTACCCTCTGCGCTACTTTAAGGGACTCGGCGGTACGGCGTTTTCCTGCCGGATGCCCCCGCCAGCGTAGCTTCAATTGGCAGAGCACCGCATTCGTAATGCGGGGGTTGTGGGTTCGATTCCCACCGCTGGCTCTCGACAATTTAGCCGCGGTCGCCTTCGGCAAATTCCTCAACTATGCTGTAGCTTGTCACGTTCTGAAGTAAAAAGGCAAATAAAACACCATGCAAAGTTCTGTAACTCCAAGTCCAACCATTATTGATGTGCGTGAACTCATTGTCGGCAGCGGACCGTTTGGGCCGAACGAAGTTCAGGCAATTGCTAACTCGCTGGGAACAACGACAGATACCCACCGAGACCTGAGACTGACTGTTCAGGAACTTCAGCAGGTCGGTGACCTGAGCCCTGCCGCATCTGTTCGCCTTGGCGTTGGCCTCTATCTGCTTGGCCGCAGCAGCGAAGCAGTGACATCCCTTAAGTCTGGCGACGGCTCTGCTCTTGCACTGTTTGCACTTGGCCTTGCACAGGCTGCGCTTGCAGCAACCGAGGCTGCATGTGCTTCCTTTGACGCGGCTCGAACAGCAGGGTATCCCGCCGGTGCGTGCCTTGCTGCAAAAGCGAATACTCTGCGTGCAGCGAATAAACTGGAAGAGGCCGACGACGCGTTGAGTAACGCGACTGATGAAGAAAGTGCATCGCCGGAATACCTCGCCGCACAAGGTGCGATAGCGGTAGAGCGGGGCGACTCGACTACGGAGACACTCGACCTTCTTCAGAAGTCTGTTGATCGTGATAACGGCCAGCCGCTTGCACTTTTTTGCCTCGGCGTGCTCCACGACAAACTCGGTAATGACGATGAAGCAATTGATTGCTACCAACGCTCACTTCTGAGATATCCGGCGACAGTCGGAGCGCTCATGAACCTTGGTCTTCTCTATGAGGATCGGAATGACTTTTCGCAGGCTCAGCAATGTTACAGAAGAATTCTCGATGGCCTGCCGCTCGATGCACCAGGACGGGAAGAGGCGATTTCTCGAGCGAAACTCTTTCTCAAAGACTCAGCCGCATCTGGTGATCGACAACTCGACGAGCAGGAACAGCGTCAGCGCGACCGTCTCGAGCAGGTGCTTACGCTCCCCGTAAGCGACTTTGAACTCTCCGTTCGTAGCCGCAACTGTTTGGCAAAAATGGGCATCCAGACATTAGGCGACCTCACGCGAACCAGTGAAGGTGAAGTACTTGCCAGTAAAAACTTCGGTGAGACCAGTCTGGTTGAAATCAAGGATATTCTCGCTTCCAAAGGTCTTGTCCTCGGACAATTCGCAGAACCGTCTATGACCGCCGAATCCTCGCCAACGTTTGATGAGCCTGTTGGTGAACAAACCGAAATCCATGGGCTTCCAGTCACTGAGCTTAATCTTTCGGTTCGGGCGAGAAAGTGCACAACCAAACTTGGCATCATGACCATTGGTGAACTGGTTCGCAGGACTGCCGAGGACCTCATGGAGTGCAAAAACTTTGGGGTGACAAGCTTGAACGAAGTCCGCGAAAGACTCGGCGAACGAGGGCTGAAACTCCGAGGCGAATAGCGGCTGCACAAAACGTGTCACGTTGCAATCAATGCATGGCCGTTTTCCGGTATTCCTTCCTAGTAAATGCCCGAAAAGCTGCAAATATTGATGGTTTTTGCTCATTTTTGCCCAAAATTTGAGTCGTTTTCCAAGAATCGGTAGTGTGGTTTCAGGGACGCAATCCCTGCACAACGTTGGCACTGGCCAACGCGATACCGTAAAAAAGCCTCAGAGAACTCAGATGACAGCCGCCAGCCTTAAGGAAAAGCGCGTTCGTGATCTTGCGCGGATGGCAAAACAGTCTGGTGTTCGTGGTTGGCACGCCATGAGAAAAGACGAACTCATCAACGCACTTGTCCGGCGAGCGACGTCAGCCCAATCACTTCATAGTTCTGACGAACCACGTGACATAAGAAACTCTAACGAAGGTCGTCAGACTTCTTCTACAGGTGAAAAAAAACGAAGGATCACCGAACGGAATGAATCTAGTGTAACCCGGGAGAAGACTCCTCCAACGAGCTCACAGAAAAACCCTGTGACGGTAGAACGTGGGGCGGTGATAAAACGCATCCAAGAGGTGCAGGCCCAACGATCCCGTGAGAAAAGCCTTGTTACTCAACCAGAGCCGAGCCAGAAGCGGATCGCAAAACGCAACCGTGCCGTCCTTATGGTTCGTGGACCTCACTGGCTCCATGCATTCTGGGAAGTCACGAGTCACAGTGTCCAACGAGTCAAAGCCAGCATGGGAGCCGAGTGGCATACAGCAAGACCAGTTCTTCGAGTGCTAGAGACTAGTGGTGAAAAAGGTGAGACCCCGGCAGAACGCATTTGTCGAGAAATTGAAATTCATGGTGGCGTAAAAAACTGGTTTATTGATGTCCGTAAGCCGATGTCTTGTCGGATAGAAATTGGCTACAAAACGCCGAGCGGTGATTTCTACAAGTTATGTCGGAGCAACCGAGTTTCCGGTGCGGCAGTCGGTCGTGGCGACTCTCTCGACGTTCACTGGAAAGATATTGAATCAGACTGTTCTAAAATCTATTCACTCAGTGGCGGCTACTCAACTGACAGTGAGTCCGAAGAGCTCAGGGAACTTTTTCAGGAACGGCTACGAAGGCCCTTGGGCCCACCAAAGGTCAGGCCTACGGCGCACGGTCACAGTGATCCCGACGTTCAGAAAAAAGGATTTCAGCTGGATGTTGATGCCGAACTGGTGGTGTTTGGGTCAACAGAAAAAGGTGGCTGTCTCTCCATTCAAGGCGAGCCAATCGATGTCGCGAACGACGGCAGTTTTCACATTCGTATAGAGATGCCTAATCGGCGGCAGGTTATTCCCATTCACGGGCAGTCCGCATCTGGTCTCGAACAACAGACCGTTGTGCTCGCTGTAGAGCGAAACACCAGACTGATGGAACCAGTCTCAACCAGTGAAGCGGACGAGACCGAACGCTGAGTTACACCTTTTCCGTGTCGCGAACGTATGGAAATTGGCACCCCGCTATCCTTTAAGCCCGATACAGGTATGATAGGAGTACTGGAAGAATGCCATACGTCCCCGCCGTCGAGAGTGTGGGGCGGTAAGTTTTCTGCCATGCCCGTGTTGTGTCGAACCATGCCGGTGAGCTCTTAATGAGGCTCGTTGGGTGCCAAACATGGCTCCGGTCGTTTGCTGTGCCGAGACGATGAATGTTTTTCTCGTATTCGGATGCGTACCCCGGGTTGCTGAGGCACCCTCCTTTTAATTTGGCGAGCTCTCCGCATTCCGCGGCACCACGACATGAAGGTGGTTTTCTTATCGCCCCGTGCCCTCGCGAGGGTGACGGGATCTAGGCATCTCTCTCAGAGTCGATTTCAGGGGACTCTGAAATCGTACTTTCTGGTCGTTCAAGAATACTGACACCGGCTACGACTGCTGTCATTACTATCGCGGAGGCCCAGCCCACGCCAAGCCCCATTGCTGCACGAAGACAGAACTTGCTACCTGCCGGGTCACCCATGCCTGCCAGCAAACCAGCGAGGCTAAGAACAAGCACGATCACGACCGGAAGGAATAGCCCCAACACGACAGACCATGTAAGTACACGATGCAAAATAGAAGACATGAATTGTCAAACCCTCGCGGCTTTACGCGACTCATCTGCTGATGCGGAACAAGTGATGATTTGTACTGAGCAAACCGATCTATAAGAATAGCAGTCGTGCGACCACGAACGAGTATTTCCCTATTCTCGGGTTCTTCAGCAACTATTGAAATAATGCTTCACTTTTTTTCAACGTCAACCCGGAAAAATGCTGCGCCAGGTACCAGAAGCTGTTTCCCGTGTCTCTACCCGGTTTTATTGGCCTGCTTCATTGTGCCAGGCCTCTCCTACGCTGATCGTGTGACCCTGGATGACGGCCGTATTCTCGATGGCACAATCGCGCTCCTGCCCGGAATAAGTATCGACCCGCAGGCTGAAGACAGAGCGGGGTCCACCGTTGTTATGTGCGACAACGGATTAACTCGTACATTTATTTCGAAAAAACGTGTAGTTGGTGCGGCTGAAGAAGCCGCCGGCCAATCGTTGGAAGAAATCAAAATCTTTCAGCGGGTACCAGACAGTGGTCGCAGTTTGTCGAGTGTAGGGAGCATTCTATCTACTACTCCATTCGACGAATTTGGTAGACGCATTATCACACTCTCCACACCGGGCGGCCGACTCGATCTTGTACAAGGGATCACCACGATAACGCCCGAGTGGATCGCAGCAGAGGGGCTGATAACAGAACATCCCCTGCGACTGGATATGAGGATTGCCACATCCTCAGTGCCTCGTGAGACGCTTAGCCGTATCATCGAAAGACAACTCGATGGAAGCGACCTTGATGAACGGCTACAGTTTGTTCGCCTTCTCATTCAGGGGACTCGATACAAAGAAGCCAAACTCGAACTGCAAGGCGTTATTCAAGACTTCCCCTCACTCAAGAGCCTCCAGAAACAGCAGACAAATATCTCCAACCTTGCTGCAGATCAATTGCTCCAGGAAATTATATTACGACAGAAATCCGGCCAAGACCGCCTCGTACTTAACCTGCTGGAGAATTTTTCTGTAGAAGATGCAACCGGCGAACTCCTTCAGGCTGTCAAGGAGTTGCGAGACGGGTATCGCGGTCAACTTCAACGAGCAGCAACTATGGTTCAGCAAATCCAAACGCTGGCTGCTGAATTGCCTGACACCCGTGACCGTACGATCGCTGGCGCAGTGGTAGAAGAGATTTCGGCCGAACTTACATTCGAAAGCCTAAAACGACTATCTGTATTCGAACGGGTTGGCTCGGATGACCAGCTACCACCGGAACAGGCGCTTTCTTTAGCTCTTACCGGCTGGCTCGGCGGAGAGAATGCGTCACAGATAAACTTAAAACTTGCACTTTCCACCGCAAAGGTACGTAATCTTGTCCGTCAGTATCTCGTGTCGAAAGACCCAGAGGAACGGCTCGACATCCGACAACGACTCGACGCTGAGGAAGCATTTGATGCGAAAACGGTGGCAGCAGTAGCGTCTCATATGGTGCGTCCAGCCGCTCCTTCCGGTGGTCGAGACGATGGTTTTTTCGAGCTTGAGGTTCGCCTACCGTTTCACACTACAGAAAATAAGGCTGTTGCCCGTTATCTCGTGCAATTGCCTCCGGAATACGACGCGCGGCGTCGGTATCCTACCATTGTCTCATTGCATGGTGCGGGAACCACACCGCTGCAGCAAATCGAATGGTGGGCTGGTGCGTCAACTGATGATGGAACTCGCGAAGGGCAGGGCGGTCGATACGGTGCGATTGTCATTGCTCCAGCATGGGGAGAAAAAACTCAGTTGGATTATCGTTACTCTGCAGAGGAACATTCTGTTGTACTTGCAGTTCTACGTGACGCTTCGCGTCAATTTTCCATCGACTCTGATCGGGTATTTTTATCTGGCCACTCAATGGGTGGTGACGCGGCATGGGACATAGGGCTGTCGCATCCCGATCTATGGGCGGGAGTCATTATTGTGTCCGGCAAGGCGGGTCGATATGTCAACCATTATCATCAGAATGCACGCACACTCCCATTTTATATTGTCTGTGGTGCACTTGATCATACTACCTTCTCCGCAAACGAAATGGATCTTGATCGATATCTTAAAAAAGGATTTGATCTCACCTATGTTGAGTATCGCGGTCGTGGACACGAGCATTTCTCTGATGAACTGATCAAAATATTTGATTGGACAAGTCTGAAAAGTCGATCAAGCTCGCCCAAAGAAATCGATGCTGTGAGCATGAGGCCCTGGGACCGCTTCTTCTGGTGGATTGAAATGGACGCTCCACCGCAACGAACAATGGTACTGCCTGGCAACTGGCCGCCAGCTCGTTTTGGACAGCCGTTTACGCTTTCAGCAAAAGCCACCGCAAACAACAGAATCACAGCCCGATGCGGTGCTGAAGAAGTACGTATATGGCTATCCCCAGAGTTTATTGACTTCCAACGCCCACTCACTATCAACCTGGGTACTCGCCGCCTTCATCAAGGTGAAATCGAGCCGGATGTCGACATTCTCCTGGAGGATCTTCGAAGCCGGTGTGACTATCAACACCCATACTGGGCCGTGGTCACAAAAAATCCCTCCGGTGAAAAGTGACCAATCCGAGACCGCATCTCGTTCCACTCTATTTATTTGGACTTGCCTTACCTTCTTGAACCGTCGTGGTTTCAGGACGAGCAAGCGTTATGCCACCAAGACGCCAACCGTCCTCTAGATTCTGCATGACAAATCCACTGGTACCAAAAAATTTCTTGATACGCTCAAAATCTGGCAATGTGCTTCCATCAATTTTTTGATCACGAACACTCCCTGGCTCTCCGTCTCCTAAAAGACTGTTGAGAAGTTGACCAGTCACACTTTTTGACTTCGGCATCGCACCTCGCTTCAGCATTTCGAACGCCGGACGTATTGATTCATCTGAACGGCCGAAACCCCACAAGATGACGGGTGACGGATAGAGTTTCTTCAGCACTGTATCCATCCGTTTGTAATCACCCGTAGTCGCAAGAGAATCACTGTCACTCGTTGCTAAAACCCGTTCAAGAATATCCCGGTGTGAGGCTATTAAAAGGTGACCATGCGCAACGGTCACTGCCGAATGCGGAAGGAGCTTTTCTTCCTTTTCCCGCAATTTTCGACGGCGAGCACTTGGGCTATCCTCTTCTTCCTGGTCTGCATGCGCGATAATCCCACCGGGAGTTTCTATCTCCAGCGTTGGAATTTCCATTGAACGATCGATTAATTCCCAGATAACGACACCGTTCTCCTCAATCCGCCGCATATCGGGATCAGTCGACATGCTTTTGCCAACCGTCGCGGCGACTTTTTCTGGATCAATCGCTTCGATGGCAATCACCAGTCGGTCGCTATCGATATCAATCGGCTCCTCATAGTCACCAATGAGAGACACCTTCTTACCCAAACATGCGATCAGATCTGCCTCAACATCGATCTGTGGCCCGTCGGGATCTTCTTTGAGTGAAGCAATAACGTCATCGAAGACACCTTTTTCACCAACGACATCATCCACTAGAGATTCAGCGGACTGGAAGGCTGTCTCGATATCCCATTGGAGCGACGACCAACTCGACACCCCTGCGGGCACCCAGCCGAAGGGCTGAATTTCAGAACTCTCGGGAAAGCGAAGCATGCGGGCCGCGAGATCGTATCGCTCGACTGATGAAGCATCTCGCCCGGGAAGTGGCGGTGCATAAATGATTGTCTGGTGACGCATTTGGTGTGATCCGTCATCAAACAGAATAGCTCCTCCAAAGGCTTTGACTGCGTCAAATCCTTGTCGACCGAGTATCTCAACATAGTCCGGACCCTTCTGCCGCTTCTTTGGCGGATGCGCTAACTTGTATGCTGCCGCGAATCGAAATGGATCGATATACCACCGCAACTTCGATAGGGAAGTGGACAAATCCTTTAATGATCCTTCACTTACCTTGGCAAATTGCTCTGTTGAAGCGAGACAATCCTGGCGGCCGTTTTCTAAAACGGCAAGGACATGACTGACTTGAACCGGGTCATCACCAACGACGAGGGCTCTGCCTTCATGTACAACCGCTACCAACTGTTCTTCTGGTTCAGCGGCATCGACGTCATCTGCACTCGGATCGTCTTGGGGAAGTCGATAGACCCGTATCGTCTCCTCAAAGTCAGCCAACCGCTCAGCTTTTTGTTCCAGTAAACGTTCTTCGATCACATCCAGAAGGGCTTCGGTCTCTTCTTCGTGACCAGAGGTATCGACAAGCAGTACCGTTGCAAGACGACCGGCCTCAGGAACAATCGCCGCCACGGCAATCTCACCCCCCGGAATCTCTCCAAGATCTTCAAGCGTGAGACCGAGTTTTCCAAGCCTTTGCTTCCCAGCCTTCGAGAGCTGCTCGCGAAAACTTGTAACAAAAGCCTCCATGCTAGGATCACGCAGAAGTTTACCGTACTGAGTGCGATCAAAACTCGCCGAAAATTCTTCCGGATCAGCAATGCTGATCCACGCAACGGTTGTATCTGGAAAAACGCTCTCACTCGCTGGGAATGCAGGATCATCAGCCCACACCGACCCAACGCAGCACACAACTGCATGAATCGCACACAGCGACCCGACGAATCCCCTTAAAAGGCACAGAGGGGGCATTGTGAGGCACCAACCCTGTCTTCGATCGTTTGATATACGGTCCACAGATCAACTCCTTTTGATTCCGACACCCTTGCAGCGACCAGACGTAAGTCCGAAAACCAATCCCTAGTAAGTCCAGCTGAACAAGTCGCCAGACCTTACGTACGAACACCTTCCGATACAGAACCCGGAGTGTGTCAGGCTTTCCCATTTTTCTCAACATCAACTTTCCCGGGTAAACCTGACAATATGCGGGTTTTCAACGGCTTCTTTTTCAATTTCATGGCCCTCTTTCGCGGCCTTGGATCACGGCAAACTCGGACACGCCGGCACCAGGATCCAGACACCCACCACCCAGACTGACAGGCTGAAGGCAAACACAGTCTCACTTCGGGCCATTGCTCGTTGCAAAACAAGACATGCCATCATTGTCGCGACTCCATTGACAGCAAGAAAACCCGCCGCCTGAAGGGCACTGGCCACCCCCGGATTCCCAACGGTAGCCAGAGACACCACAAGTGGTGGCCAAAGTATGATCGCCCCGTAACTGACAAGAACGATTCCCGCCTGGGATATCCGATTAGGTGTGGTCGCTATCTCCAACCACCGAACCCTTTTCTTGCGTCGCACCAGATAGTCCCAGTTGGAGACCACCCGGTACCCATCTAACAACGAGGCTGCCGGAATTGCTATCGCACCGAACACAATACTCGCAAGGATCTCATACCTCGGAATCGCTGACGTTGTCAGAAGTAACCACCCAACCATAGCTACAAGCAGTATCGCTATAGAAATTATTCGCACGCTTCGGCGCCACTTTGACCGGACCGGCAGAATTCCGAGGAACCCTATCGATGAAAAGACATCCTCTTTGTGCGTCGGAGGCGCGGCATCGTTGCGGAGCAGAATGCTCCCGAATGACTCCGAGTAGTCAACTGAGAAAAAGTCTGTAGTCAAAAGGAAACCGAGGCCTACGCATATCCATTCAACCATGAGAACGAACGGAGTCGTCCAAACAAACCATGGTGGCAGGAACAAAAAACTCAACCTAACCAAAGTGATGGCAGTCCATCCGGTTAACAACGTGCCGGAGTATGCATCAGCAATCAGAAAGCCTGAAACCAAAAAAGCACTCAGTGTTCCTGCGGTGAGAACAACGACAGTCCCTCCTCCTCCGATCAACCAGGGCAGCTGTTCCGCTGGATTACTCGACCAAAGAATTGACGTGATGACAAGTCCCGCAACATACCCTGTGCTTGGCCAAACGAGCCTCACGAGCTGCCAATATATCCCGTGCGGTAAGCCCGAAGATGAACGCGTAAAACCACCGTAGGCCCAACGCCTAGCACGGACCTGAAAGGACCACAGCGGAAGAGATGCCGGAACCTCTCCAATACCAATAGCAACGGCTGCCGTAAGTATGCCCCAACCGACTAGGGGAAGCCCTGTCTCGCTCGCCGTTGCAAAAGCGGCACAGCCCGCCAAACACAGTGAAACCCACGATGCGGGCCGCAGACAATCGTGCCGAAGCCAAATCTTTATGACGGTAGAAAACATCCCACCCTGACTCTCAGAAAGCTCTCGAATCCTGATATGCCACAACGCAACTTATTCCCTGGGGCGAACTCCACCCTGAACCCTCAGCGGAAGCCCAAGAATCCGAAGAAAGCCCTCTGCATCAGTCTGATCATATGACCCGCCACCTTCCATTGAAGCAATCGCTGCGTCATAGAGACTCTCAGAGCTTTCTCTACTTTTTACAAGTATGTTTCCCTTGTACAGGTTGAGTTCGACACTGCCTGTAACCGGCTGTTGTGCCTCACGAATAAATGCCAGAAGAGCATCCATCTTTGCGCAATACCAAAACCCGTAGTACACCGACTCGGCAAACTCTGGTGACAATCGATCTCGGAGATGAACCAGATCACGATCAAGTGTCAACTGCTCAATAAACCGGTGTGATTCATACAAAAGAGTCATCCCGGGTGCCTCATACACTCCTCGGCTTTTCATTCCTACGAGACGGTTTTCAAGAATATCAATGCGGCCAATTCCATTTCGACCACCAATCTCATTGAGTTTCAGCACCATTTCGTGAGAAGGAAGCGGCTCGCCGTTGAGCCTCACAGGAACGCCAGACTCAAATTCAATTCGGACCGTCTCGACAGCATCTGCTGCTTGTTGTGGCGACACAGACATACCAAAATCAACAAGTTCGTAGCCATCTGTATCAAGTTCTTCCAAAAGACCTGCCTCATAACTGGTATGCAGGCAATTTTCATCCGAGCTATATGGTTTCGCTTTGGAAGCCTTCACGGGAATCGATTTTTCTTCACAGAATTCAATGAGTTCTTTGCGACCAGGAAAGCGTTCACGAAATGCTTCTATTCGCCACGGTGCAAGTACTTCAATTGACGGGTCAATGGCCTCAGCAGCAAGCTGAAAGCGACACTGGTCATTGCCCTTTCCTGTCGAACCGTGCGCAAAAACAGTTGCACCCTCAGCATGTGCAAGATCAACACAAACCTTACTGATAAGAGGCCGGGCGATGGATGTTCCAAGGAGGTATGTCCCCTCATATCGAGCCTGCCACTGCATTGCCGGAAACGCGTAATCACGGCAGAGCTCCTCTCGAACATCCACGAGAATCGCTTTTTTAGCGCCACAGTTGCGAGCCTTTTCGAGCGTCGCCTCTCTATCTTCACAGGGCTGTCCCAGATCGACATAGACACAAATTACTTCGTACCCTTGCTCAATCAACCAGCCAAGAATTACAGAGGTGTCGAGCCCACCCGAGTACGCGAGGACGCATTTCTTCATTCGTCATGTTCCTAAAAAAGTGAATAGCCTGTGGAGCTTCGATACTCAAATGTGACAAAAAATCCGGCCGAGGCAATGCAGACCCATCAAGCCTGCTGACAATTGGACGTAACTCAGCAAAAAATTGAATAGGACAACATGTTTCCGCTCGTTTGGAGTATGTCACCATTCATACTTCGTGCACCATGGCCATATTGTGGCCGCCCGCTCCAAACCCTATTCCGGCAACGAGCACGATTCGGTCTCCTCGCTCAAGCCGTCCATCTTGCAACCCCCAGTCACAGACATGACTCAGCAGCTGATTCACGTCAGCCCCCTCCGGAACTGCGACTGGCGTCACACCCCAGTACAACGTCATCTGCCTGAGAGTGGCCAGATCATCAGTCAGTCCGATTGTAGGAACGGCGCCTCGGTGCTTCGATCGCGCGATAGCTGTCACCCCACTCTTACTGGCGACGACAAAAAGTCGGGCATCAAGCTCTGCCGCGATGCGGCTTGCCCCTTCAACAACTGCCTGAGTGATTGGGTGAAGTCCATGCACGAGTCGCTGAGGCCGAGGCAAGAAGTCATTTCCAACAGCACCAAGCCTACTTTTGCCTAGCAACTCTTCGAGGTATTGCCGTCGAGACTGCAGGTATTGTCGTTCGGTTGATTGTGCGATACGCCGCATCATTTCTACGACCCGTCGGGGATGGTCACCAATGGCCGTCTCTCCAGAGAGCATGCACGCATCGGCACCATCAAGGATGGCGTTGGCTACATCTGTTGTTTCAGCGCGGGTTGGACGCCGCGAATGCTGCATACTATCCAACATCTGTGTCGCTACGATTACCGGCTTTTGATATTGCTGACAGACTCGGATAATCCGCTTCTGTACCATCGGCATACTTGCGACATCAATTTCGACCCCAAGATCACCACGAGCCACCATCACCACATCTGCTCCATCAATAATGGACTCAAGGTTCTCAAGGGCCTCCCGCTTTTCAATCTTGGCAACAACGCGAGCTGATGATTGCCGGGTACGTAGTAATTCCTTGAGAAGGTTGACCTCAACAGAAGATCTCACGAAGGAGAGGCTCACAAAGTCAGCACCGACAGAAGACGCCCATTCTGCATGCTTCCAGTCATCTGCACTCATCGCGGCAACCGACAGATCGACCCCCGGTAAATTAACGCCCTGACGGCTCCGGACAACTCCACCTTGTACAACCCGACAGCGTGCCTGGTCGCTTGTCTTCTCTGACACAACCAGACTAATTGTGCCATCGGCCAGCATGATCGAGTCTCCTACTGCCAACTCATCAACAAGGGTCGGATAGGTTGTCACAAAATGGTGAGGCCGGTCAGTCGCTGGACCTCGTATAAAAAAAACATCGCTTCCCTCAACGCACTCAACACTGCCACTAGCAATCTCACCAAGCCGTATTTTTGGACCTGCCAGGTCAACAAGAACACCAACAGGCCGCCCGACTTCATCGGAGACGTGCCGTATCGTGTTGAGGGTCTCTGTATGCTCATGAATAGAACCATGCGCCATATTTAATCGGAAAACATCAACGCCGCCTTCGATAAGCGACTGAATACCCGCCTTACCACTACTTGCGGGCCCTAGGGTTGCAACGATCTTTGTTCGCACGGGGGCACCGCGGGGAGACGGCCCGGACTCGTGGAAGGCTGAAGAACCGGGAATATCTTTCACAAAGCACCTTTGCAATGGATAGAGGGAAAGGGTCAAGCTGTCCAACAAAAATGTAGTTTACCCTAAGAGACCTGTTTTTGAGTTGCCTCAAGGTTTTTCACTTTCACTACAAAATACCATTACGATGGACAAACTCGGTCGAGACTATTCAAATAAACAGTGTACGAATAGACAAACTGAGGCAGGCCCATCCAACCAAGAGAAACTCCGTGTCAAACTCATGGGAACAACACCGTGTACTCATTGCTGGCGGCACCCACGGGTTTGGGCTCGTTTTAGCGAAAATCCTGAGTCGCTCCGGCGCCTCGGTCATGGTTCTTGGTCGCTCGGCTGAAGGAGTCAGGGAGGCCCTGGTCCAATGCGAAGCCGAAGCGCACGCTGCCGGCTACTCAAAGAATCAGGTGCAGGGCATCACTGCTGATCTTAGTCACGCTGGAGAGGGAAACCGTGCTGTTGCACAGTGTCTTGAAAAACTTGGGGGCTGTGACTCATTCTTTTTCTGTGTTGGCCAATCAAGCCGGTCCGTCATCCTCAAACTTGCACCTCACGAAATTCGCTCTTCGCTTGATGCAAACCTCATGACAGCAGTCGAGATCACCCAAGCTGTAGCGGATTCTGTCTGCCGGGCCCACGGCCATCTGGTTTTCATTGGGAGCCTCGCCGGAAAATTTGTCACGCCCGCGATGGGCAACTATGCAATTGGGAAATCGGCGCTCGCTTCCTTTGTTGAAGCCGTTCGCCTCGAAACAGAGCCCCGTGGCGGCCACGTCCTTCTTGTTTCTCCCGGTCCAATCCAACGCAACCCTGTACATGAAGAAATGCTACCATCCATCCATCGTTACGATGATCAGGTAGCCCGTCACGACTTGCCCGACAGCGTGGGGCAACCTGGTGGCGGTGCCTCGGTCAGGCTTCTTGATGCTGAAAAACTTGCCCACGAGGTTTTGTTTTCATGCCAACAACATCATCAGGAACTCGTGCGACCAAAGAAGGCGATGCTTCTCGCCGGTCTTATTGAATGGTTCCCATCGTGGGGTCGAAAGATACTGAATCGATACACCAGTCAAAAAGGCTAACCCGCAGACCAAAAGACTCTGGGATATGAGGCATCTCTCTGCGGGCTACGTGCTGCAGGGGTCGGGTAGTCCATGAAGGCCCTCCTCATCAACCATTACGGAGACGCATGCGAGTCCACTCCTGACCCCGCAACTTCTTTCAGCGCACGTCGGATTGTCGCAAGACGTTCTGAGTCTTCGACTTTTGCACCATCAAAATCGACAACGTGAAATGCATCAACAATCTGATCGAGATAGGTACTGATTTTTGCTGATCGCACGGAAAACTGATGTTCGTAAAGCGTCCTCGATAGGGCAAGAAGAAGTCCGTCAGAATCCTCCGCAAAAACTTCGATAATTGTCCCATCGACAGAGGAGTCGTTGTCAACCTGAACCCGTGGTGGCAACACTGCTGCAGCCTGTATTTCTGAAGCAAGGGGGTTCCACCTTCGTCTGATTGATGGCACTTCATTCTCTAGGCACGACTCAACAGCTTTCGAAATTTCTGACAACCGCCCCTCCGGAGCCGGACCCACAAAGTCTCTGTCGATAACACAAAAATGATCAATAAGGTATTCATCGTCGAGCGTATGAATGTCTGCCGATAGTATTTCAAGCCGCTGGCTAGCCAACCCTGCAGCTATTCTGTGGAACACACCTGATATCGAAGAGTCTCTCAAGCCGACTGTGACTGAAATTGTCGATGTATCGGTTTGCCATTGGACGGCGATGAATTGCCCGCCACGTGGCAGGTTGGTCAACTCGGTGAGTTCTTCGACAACACGCTTCGGCTCATACGACCGCAGAAAACCTCGAGGAAGGCCTGCAACAAGCCTCACCAGCGGGTCGCTATCATCGGCATCCGCGAGGAGAGAACTGATCTCCATCCGTTTGAGATCAACGCCCCGGTCATTTGCATCAGGATCGAGAAATTGTAGCGTCCGATTATAAAGATCGCTAAGGAGTTCTGCCTTCCATTGGTTCCAGACACCAGGTCCAACAGCTGCAATATCTGCCATTGTCAAAACCGTGAGGAGTCTCAGGATTTCAGGTGAACCAACCTCCCGGGCAAATGTGAGAATGAGTGAATCATCATCGACATTTCGTCTGAACGCGAGTTCTGCCATCAGAAGGTGCCTCAATACAAGAAACTCAAGCACCTCCGACTCACCGTCGTCGAGACCGAACTGGAGGGCGACATCTCGCGCGATCTGTGCACCTACTTCACTGTGATCCCCTTCGTATCCTTTACCAAGATCATGAATTAACAGTGCGAGCAACAGAATCCGCCGCCTTCTCCCTACATGCCGCCATACATCACCGAGCCAGCCTGTTTCAGTATCGAGTTCACTTGCCTTTTCGACAGCCAGGAGACAATGCTCATCGACTGTGTATTTATGGAAATTGTTAAACTGCAACAGACCTCGTGCGTGTGCAAAAGCTGGCAGCAACTGTTCAAGAAGTCGCAATTCATGAAGCCTGCGAAGTGCCGGACCGAGCGGGGCAACGACCGAGAAAAGACTGATAAACCGTTGACGGGCCTCCTCAGTAATTGGCGGAGAAAATCGTGCCACAGCCTGACGCAAGGCGGTCCAGTTCGTTGGTTCGATGGGTACCTCGTAAAGCATTGACAGTTCAACCAACCGGACAATTCGCTCCATGTCAGAGGTTACTGCATCCAAAGCATTCGGCACGATAGCGACAGCCATCTGACCAACGACAAAACAACCATCAACTCGATTTCCAAATAACCCTGTCATCCAACTTCGTAGTCGGCGGCCACCCTCTGCCTGCTGTATCAACCCCCGCGTGACTTGGGCAACCTCGCGGGTATAGCCGAAATAGACTTGCATGAAGTGTTCGACACCCAGCATGCCTGCATCCGCATAAAACCCTCGTTTGTCAGCAATGCGGACCTGTTCTTCCCGGGTCAGCTCATCACTCCCTCGGCCAGCCTGAATATGGAGCTCCACTCGGAGGTCTCGTAAAAAAACAAGGCACTGGCCAAGCACGTCGACGTCTGCATCTGAGAGACCTCGAGTCCGTTTGATCACTCGTCGACCATCAACAGAGATAACACTTTCGCCGTCCGGTAATGGTAGAGGTCCAAGAGGAAGCAGCCGATCAGACTCGAGAAACGAAAGCCATCTTGCCAGTTGAATATCCCGAATGCCACCAACTGAACGCTTGACATTAGGTTGAAGAAGATACACCGTTTCGCCATATTTCTTCGCTTCCTCTCTTCTCGCGGCCACAAGCATGCGGGCCATTTTCCGGCGGGAACGCTGAGCCATTGCTCGCAAACGTGCTACGAGCTTATGGCATCGTGCCGCATCACCCGCTAGCACACGAAGCTCCAGCAAGGAGCTGAAAATTGTCGCATCTTCAGCCGCCAACTGCGTAGCCTCGGCGACTGTTCGAACGCTCTGCCCAACCTCAAGACCTGCATCAAAAAGATCCCGCAAAAGCTGACTCGCAACGCCTGCAAATGCATCGCTCGAACCCACCGTCTCCTGTGACCCCGTGCTTGGAGATCTCACTGGCCCTTCAGGCATCGCGTTTTTATCGTGCAACAACATGAGGTCCACATCAGACCCAGGTGTCATCTCACCACGTGCGTACCCACCATGGGCAACAACCGTCACACGTTTACCTACTTCCAGCCGATCACTCTCAGGCAATTCCTCCAGAATTGCGTCCCATATCTCTCGTACAGACCGATCTACTGCTTTGGTTCGCAACCGACAGAGCGACAAGCCGTCTTCACCAGCTGCGTGCTGCACTCTAATGTCTTCGGCAACCTCCTTGAGCAAAGATGTCGCATCTTCGACGGACTGCCGAAGTATTCTCCCTGACTCATTACTTGCAACTGATTTGGTCATGACGGGTGCCAGGGATCATCCACAACGTGTGCCTGTTTGTTTACCGTTCGGGCTAATACAAACAAAAGATCGCCCAAACGGTTCAAATATTCAATTGCATTGGCTGGTACCGTTGTCTCCAAACGACCCGCCAACGTAACAACCCGTCGCTCCGCGCGACGACACACTGTCCGGGCAACGTGCAAAGAGGCAGCAAGAGGACTTCCTGTCGGTAAAATAAAATTAGCGAGTGGCTCAAGATCCTCTTCATATTGATCAATCGCATTCTCAAGAGCCTGCACCTGAGACACTTTGATTCGTTCATCATGGTCCCCTGGTGTAGCCAACTCCGCACCGAGCTCGAATAGATCACACTGGATTATCCTCAACAATTCATCAAACAGGTCAGCTGAGGGCTGTGCCCTGGCCATTCCAAGATGACTGTTGAGTTCATCAACTGTCCCAAAAGCCTCGATGCGTGCGTGATCTTTGGTCACCCGTGGACCGCCGAACAGACCCGTCTGCCCTGCATCTCCCGTTTTCGTATAAATTTTCATGCGTATCCTAGAAACTTCTTCAGTGCCGAGTGTGCTACGTGTTTCTATACTGTGAACTACTCTGGTTGAATCTTTCAACCAGAACTCTATCCCAACCACCATTGTATTGGAGCCGATACCGTGAGGCCTCTCCAGAATCTGTTCTGCATGCGATCGCAATCGCTGATCCAATTGCCTGCGATCCTGTTACTTAGCGCGTTTCCGGCCCTTGCTTCAGATTATGAGAATACATTTCTGTCACAACCTGTTCGAATTACCGCCGGCCTGTCAAAGGCTGGTGAGGGTTATTTTGCACAGGACATGAGCCGCATCTGCTACCAAGGCGTCCCAACGGACAAACCGTTTTACCAGATTTTTATCCAGCCGTTTGCGTCATCCAATCCCAGAATCCTAGAACCTTTTCGAGTGAGTACCGGAAAAGGTAGGACAACATGTGCATGGTTTTCTCCGAACGGAAGACAACTGCTCTTTGCTTCAAGTCACCTTGACCCCAACGTCGAGCAAACCGAGGAGAATGCACAGGCTCAGGCCAAGGCGGATGCACTCGCAGGTAGACGCCGGCGATACCAGTGGGACTTCGACCCACACATGGATCTATTTGTCGCGGACTTGGATAAACCGGGCCCCCTTAAGCAGCTCACCGACACACCAGGCTATGACGCCGAATGCTCATTCTCCCCAGACGGAACGCAGCTGCTTTTCGTGAGTGATCGAGACGGTGACCCTGACATCTATGTTGCACATGCGGATGGAAGTCATGTCCAACAATTGACAAACCACCCCGGTTATGACGGAGGACCATTTTTCTCTCCAGATGGCCAGTGGATTGCATATCGAACAGACCGCCAAGAGAAAGACCTTCTGCAAATTCATATTATGAAAGCTGATGGCACCAGCGATGTCTCAATCACCAAAGGCCGGAGTGTTCATTGGGCACCGTACTGGCACCCCACAAAGCCCTGGCTGATCTGGACGGGTGCGGATCATTCTGATCCGACGGTGCGTCCCAACTATGATCTCTGGCTCGTGCAGTACGAAGCCGACCAACTTTCGATAGAATGCGGCAGCCCTTTACGGATAACCGACCACCCGGGCGCCGATGTTCTCCCTGTCTTTTCACCAGACGGCAAACTTCTCATGTGGACCGCGAGTCGTGAAACTGAGGCCGGCAGGAAGCCAACAAGTCAGCTGTATGTAAGTACAATCAGGACTGACAGTATTGAAGAAGCTCTACGTACAACTACAAATCATTGACCGAACCGTGAGGATTTATCGCCATGACACCCTTTGAAGATTCAATTGCCCTCATTGGAGCAGGGCAGATGGGGCAGGCTCTCGCCCACGGGTTCTGCAATTCCGGAGAATGCGATCCAACTGCAGTCATCGCTTACGACCCGAGTCTCGCTGCACAGAAAAATCTTCAGAACTCAATTCCTGGCGTGCGACTGACAAAAACCCCTTCTGAAGCGACTCGTGCCGCTCGATACGTCATTCTCGCAGTGAAACCCCAACACGCCGCGAGTGTGTGCCACGAAATACAGCCGGCTCTTCAGGACGGTACGATTGTCATTTCGATTATTGCGGGACTGCCAACAACCTGGCTTTCTGCCAAACTGAAAACATCTCATGTTGTCCGAGTCATGCCCAACACACCATGCCTGATCGGCCAAGGGGTCTCGGCTATTTCAACTCCACCGGAACTCGACCCGAAAGACTCTGAAACGATTCAACGACTCTTTTCAACCGTTGGGGTTGTTCATAATGTTCCCGAATCGCTCCTCGATGCTGTCACGGCTGTATCGGGATCTGGCCCTGGTTACGTTGCGCTCCTGATTGATGCCCTCGCCGACGGTGGCGTACAGGCAGGCCTCCCTCGACAACTCGCCTTGGATCTCGCCGTCCAAACATTTGCCGGGACAGCCACCCTAATCGCAGATACTGGTGATCATCCAGCGGTCGTGAAAGACCGGGTGAGCAGTCCAGGCGGAACAACAGTAGCTGGTCTTTCAGTCCTCGAAAGAAAAGGCGTCCGGGGTGCTCTTGCTGACGCAGTGGCTGCCGCGGCAGATCGTTCGGCCGCACTGGCACGTTCCATTACGTAGCCGGCTGGGCATGTTTTCGTAGTTTGTGCATCCTGCTGAGCCACCGAACTTACCGGCGGCCACGACCGGACTTCTTCTTTTTTGCTTTCTTGGCGACTGGTTTCTTCTTGCTTGCCTTTGCCTTTTTCACACCAGTCTTGGTTTTTACTGCCCCTGTTTTCTTCTTGGGGGATGCTTTTTTCTTCGCTACTTTCTTCTTTGTCGCTTGCTTTTTCTTCGGTGCAGTCTTCTTTACTGCAGCTTTCTTCACAGAACGCTTTTTATTTATTGAAAATTTCTTCGCGGCCTTCCGTTCGCTACCAAAAATATTTTCCCAGCCCACGGCGTAATCAGTCGTAGATCCAACTCGAATGACCGACATGCTTCCCTCTTCTCTCCATTATCTACTGAGCGAATTGCCCACATCGAACCATCCAGCCTTTTTTGGCTGTTCATACAGCTTCGCTGGAAAAATGAATGTACCAACTCTTATCCAATTTTTAAGCCGACTTTCCCAAAATCTAGTGGCAGGAGAACTCGGTCAGATGTGAGCCGGCCAGATGTGATCTCCACAAACCATTTCATGGTGCTACACACAGGACGGTCCGACTGACAGAAAACCAGGGTATTCCGCTGACACAGCTGTTCGGAGATACATACGTGTCCAGCCTCGTAGTCAGGTTCAACAAGAGAATTGCCATTGAGCCACATGTTACGAAGACGGCATGGGTCTGCAACAAGATACACCTGTACGTCGGAGTCGATATTTGACGGTTTTTGAAACCAACGCACCCAGGCGATGCATTCATCTGGCACAACGTGTCGTTCCCACGCCCGTTCAAGACTAATTTCGTGCATTTTGGCCTGCTACCTTCTTCTTTCCTGGAAGCACAACAGCCCGCCCCTTAATGTGGCCAGATCGCATGTTGCGCGCCCAATCACCCACTTCTTGCAGGCCAATCTGCCGCACCGGAAAAGAAGCACTTACAAGTGGCCAAAGCACGGCTAGTTTTGACCAGAGTTCTCGTCGTTTTGCACGAGACGGAAGACCGGCTGCATCAATGCCTGCGAGTGTTATTCCTCTGAGAATAAATGGGTATACAGTCGTTGGAAGACCAACTCCACCAGCGTTACCGATACTGCCAACAGCTCCGCCCGGCGCAACCACTCGAAGAATATCAGCGAGCAAATCGCCTCCAACTGTGTCGATTGCGGCAAGATAGCGAGCACTCGATAATGGTTTTTTATCAGTAGGAAGGGCCTCTTGCGGTGACTGCACAGCAGACGCACCGAGCGACATCAACACATCCGTCAGGGTTTCTTTGCGGGTGCAGGCTATGACTTGAAACCCTGCCAATGCAGTCGCCGCCACCGCCAGCATGCCCACGCCACCACTTGCGCCAGTGACAAGCCACGGCAATGGGTCATCCTGTTGAATGCGTGACTGATACTCCCAATCAATGACTGCCCGCAGCCGTTCAACCGCCAGTATTGCGGTAAGCCCTGCCGTTCCCATGGCCATTGCCGCGGTGGCAGAAAGACTTTCCGGTCTTTGGATGATTGCTGCTGGAGGGGCCCATACTTCAGTCGCAAACCCACCCTGTACCGATTCACCAAGCCCGTTACCCGTTGCCACAACGGGGGTTCCAGCAGCATATCCTTCAAAGGCCGACCGCAGTGTGCCTGCTACATCTATGCCTGGCACAAGAGGTAACGTCCGCGCAACACCCGGATGTGCGTCACACGCCAAAGCATCTTTATAATTAAACCCAGCGGCCTCGACATCGATGCATGCAAACTCCTCAGGATGACCGCCGGGCAGGGGGGAAACTCCCGATTGCACACCACCATCAGCCCCGCGATTCACGACCCAACCACAGGGCCCACTACCAGTCTGCTTATTCGTCATCACCGTTTGTATCTTTCTGGTTTGAATCCGGCTCAAATACAGCCAGTACGGAATGCGAAATTTACCTCAACGTACTCAGGGAACATTTTGCACATTCCTGCTATACTATGAAAATTAATGATGACATATGTGGAAATGGAGAGCGTAGCACTTGCTGCTTCGCCTGCACCACAAGCAACCACTCTCTCTTCCCCAACAGGAGAAAACAATGGGAAATGCGATGGAGTTCACCGACGCCAATTTTCAGCAGGATGTTCTTGATTCAGATGTGCCGGTATTGGTTGACTTTTGGGCCCCTTGGTGCGGGCCATGCCGAATGATTACCCCAGTGATCGAAGAACTTGCCTCAGAAAACGCAGGCACTTTTCGAGTTGGCAAAGTCAATGTGGATGACAACGGCAGCCTTGCGATGAACTACAACGTGTCAAGCATTCCTGCGATAATGATTTTCAAGGGCGGACAGCTGGTTAACCAGTTCATGGGTGTCCAGTCGAAGGAGAAACTGCAACAGGCACTTGATGAGGCAAAGTCGGCATAGCGTTTGCCGGCGGCCGAGTTGTTCTAGAACGTGTATCAATTGTGCCACGGCCTCGATGTGGACCAAGCGTACCAACCTTCTCGACGAGTCCATCATCAACAAACCCTGCAAGATCGGCATGGAAGCCAGGTTGCCGTAGCTTTTCCACGGCCTTGGCCTCAATCTGCCGAACGCGTTCGCGTGTGACACCAAAAATTGTGCCGACCTCTTCAAGCGTATAACAGCACCCATCCGCCAGACCAAACCGAAGCCTGAGAATTTCTCTCTCTCGATAGGAGAGGGCGTCGAGGACCTTCCCCAACGATGCTTTTAACGCATGTTGATTCATGCCCCGCAGCGGATCATCTTCGTGACTATCACGAACAAAGTCACCAGCGGCGTTTTCCTCACTCTCACCTAATGGCTGATCGAGTGAAACCAGCCGGTGTGCCATACGTTCGATGCAACACACGTCATCCAGTGGCATTCCAGAGCATTCGGCCAGTTCTTCAACGCTTGGCTCTCGGCCATTTTCCTGTAGAAATTCACGAGACAGGTTTCGTAATTTCCCCATCGCATCAACCATGTGTACGGGCATTCGAATAGTACGACTCTGATCAGCGATAGCTCTGGTAATAGCCTGACGAATCCACCAAGTCGCATATGTTGAGAACTTGAACCCACGGGCATGTTCAAATTTATCAACAGCTCTCATCAACCCTGCATTTCCTTCCTGAATAAGATCAAGGAATGCCAGCCCACGGTTCCTGTATCTCTTGGCAATTGAGATGACAAGACGCAAGTTGCCAGCAGCAAGCTGCCGTTTTGCAGCATCATACTGTTCTTCATAGGTTTTCAGTCGTCTGAGACGTCGGCGGAGTGTTCGCCGTGACTCGCCCAAGCCAACGAAGAGGCGGCGGCGTTCCTGAGGTCTCATTTCGCCAGCTTGACTTGCGAGATCACGGAGTTGTTTGAGCATTGGATCAAGTCTTTGAATCCGTAAACGCATTTCTTCAACCAGACGAACCGCTTTTCCACGTTGTCGCACCAGTTGTCGCCAGACTTTTCGGCGGACGGACAAGGGATGCGTCGTCGACGTCGCCTGACGAAAAAGCTTCTGGTTTTCAGAAATAATCCTGCGGAGGGTTTCAAGATTTGGGCCGAGACGTTTTAACAGGCGTCGCTTCTCATCTGTGTTTGTCACAGAGACTTCAAGGGTGCGATCAAGACGAACGGTCCCAGCCTCCACCCGTTCAAGAAGCTTGACTGCTGCTCTGAGCACCAAGTCGTTCCCAAGCAACTCATGACGATACCGACGACGCCACAGCTCGATCCGACGTGCGCTCTCCACTTCGCCATCGCGGTCGAGGAGAGGGATTCCACCCATTTGGAGAAGATACAGGCGTATCGGATCATCGATGGCCTGATTGGACTGACGGGTCGTTCCGCTCTGGGTACTCCGTTGGCTTGATGAGATGACAGTAGATGGGGACATAAGAGCTCTCTTCATGGACTGGGAGTGGGGGTCTGAACAACCAACGAACAAACGCCCGTGTCTTCTGACCACACCACTGACTTGTTGCATTCGCTATGCCGAGCCCACGCGCGAGGGGCCCGGAAAACCGCGAACCTGCTTGTTTCGCCTTGAAAATAAAGGCCTGAAGGTCCCGAAATAGGTGGAACGCCCCACCAATTCTGAATCTCGTGTTGCCTTTGGGCGACACGGCAACCCATGACCGTTGCCAAAAAACAGCAAATTTCCCCAAAAACTGCTCTCGATCTCAGACCTAGTGCACTGGCTATACTGCGACTACCCCAGGGCGGAGTCCCCTTATGAATTATGTATTTATTGGCCTGATTGTCATTCTCCTACTTGCCGGAGCAACTGCGCTCGTGCTCGGACGGCAAGGTATTAATCGGACAACACTCATCTTTGCAGGGCTTGTCCTCGTTGCAACAGCCGGGTTTATCTATCTCGCCGGCCGTGTCGCCGAACGTGAGCGTGCCTGGAGAGAGACAATCCGAGACACCACCGCGGAAATAAACACCACGCTCTACGGAGAATTTGCTGGCAAAACGTTTTTTCTTGCCGATCGTGCCGGCACCGATGACCCGAATGAAATAACTGAGCTTCGTCATAAGATTCTGCAACTCGGTGGCACGCTCAGTCCTTCAAAAACCATCCGGAGCAGTGTAGATGTTGTGGTTGTTGATGACTTAGACAAAATTCCCCCCAGAGCACAAGAACTTAATATTGAAGCAGTTGATCAGGCAAAAATTAACGATGCTATTGCTCGAACGCTTGGGGGCCTCAACACGGCTATCATTACCAAACAACGGGAACAAACCAGACTCGAGACCTGGCGAAACAGAAACTGGAAAACTGCTTTATTCAAACCACCAAAAGTTGAACCGGATACGAGTAAGCCCGGCCTCTACCGAGTTGTTGAAGACGGAGCTCTTCAACTTACCCTGTCGGCAAAAGATACCGATCAACCACTCAATGAGGGTGCCGAACTTGCCATTTTTAATCTTCAGACAGATGACGAACGAGGGTTTCTTGGTGTTTTCAGTATTCAAACCGTGAGTAACCGAGAAGAAAACATTCTCTCCCTTTCTATATCACCATTAACTACTCCTGACCAATACGATCTCGCGGCCTGGAAGGACTGGGGCTTAACATCGCGAGCGGCAAAAAATCCGCACGTCGCTGTCTATGAAGATCTACCAACAAGCAGCGAGCTTTCCGTTGATGCCCTCACAGCCTTACGTGGCACCGAAGTAAAGACTGGCAACGGCTCTATTACATCAGGTGGACTTGAGGGGATGAGACGCGACCTGCTTGAGGAGCTATCTACAATCGGGTCTATGATTGATTCAGTTGGCTTGGCAAAAGCTGCCACAGAACGAGAACGTGACCGAAAAAAACAAACAGCTAGTGATTTAAAGAGCGATCGCGATGCATGGGAAGAAGACAAGCAGTTTGCACAAGACGCTCTTGAGAGACTGGAATCGAGAAGCAGCCGCCTCCAACAGAATCTTCGCGACACAAGAACACGGATCTTTGAACTTCGAACTGAGCTTACAGAACTGAATGGTCGGCTCATGGCCGAAGGAAACCGCGAAACTCAAGCAATTCAAAAGAGTTCTGCCGCCAGCGGAACAACCGCTCTTCGTTAGCAACCGGCCGTTTTGTCATATTTTGGCCACCTGCTGACGCAACCGAGAACTCCTACTGGCCCCACAAGGCAGGCTTTCCGTCACTGTTTTGCCATTTTGTGGCCATCCATCGACGAGTGCCATGTTCCTCCGTTACACTTAGGGTTTCGGTCTTAGGGTTTCAATTTACTGCCTAAGACATACCCTTGTTGCCCTTTCTTGCAGGAAATAAAACCGCTGATGACGACCGTTACTGATGGCCCCAAGACGGAAGCCAATTTAAAAAAGGCCGTTCACCACCATCGACTTGCAAGCAAAAGAGGCCTTCTCGAGAGGTTATTTACTCTTTGGTTTCGTGGATTTGTCTACAACCAGATATGGGAAGATCCGCGGGTTGACGCCGAGGCCCTGAATATTGGTCCGCATTCAAGCCTATTGACGATCTCAAGTGGTGGTTGCAATGTGTTGAATTATCTTGTGCACAAGCCAAAGAAAATTGTCGCTGTCGATCTCAATTCCAATCACATGTGTCTTACGCGACTGAAACTCGCGGCGGTGAAACACCTTCCTGATTACGAAACCTTTTATAATTTTTTCGGCTACGGTCAACATAAAGACAACATCACTGTGTATCGAAAGTACATACGTGACAATATAGATCCTGCCACTCGTTCATTCTGGGAGTCAAGCGACTGGCCTGGAAAAACAATTGGTCCAAAACGAATCAGTTATTTTAAACGTGGCCTATACAACCAGGCGAAACTTGGGCAGTTCTTCCGCGTTATACACGGGCTCGCGCGTCGGATGGGAAGAGATCCAGCCAAACTTCTGGAAGCTCGCTCTCTTGCTGAGCAGGAGCAAATTTTTGATGAATACTTCGGACCACTTTTCAACAATCGCCTTGTACGATGGATGGGGAGGCAACCCGTAGCTGTTTACAGTCTTGGCATCCCGCCAAGTCAGCATGCTGCTATGCTTGAGGAGTCCGGCGGTAGCGGGCAAAAGCTTTTTGACACGTACAAGGAGCGAATTCGTCGCCTCGCGTGCGGTTTTCCTCTTGATGACAACTACTTTACCTGGCAATGTTTCGGACGCCGGTACGACCACGAAAACAGGAAAGCATTGCCGGAGTATCTCAAAAGAGAAAACTACGACACGATCCGCGAAATGGTCGATCGAGTCGAGACCCATGTTGCGTCACTTGGTGACTACCTCGGTACTGCTGAACCGGGATCACTCAATGGATTCATTCTTCTCGATAGCCAAGACTGGATGCCACCACATGTCATCGATGAACTGTGGAGCATGATTGCGAAAGTTGGAGCAGAGGACACCCGGGTCATTTTCCGAACTGCGGGTATAAAATCTCCCCTAGACGAGGCGTTCTCACCAGAAACTGCCGCTCACTTTCACTACAACGCGGAAGAGTCCCGCCGGCTTCATGAACAGGACCGGTCCGCGATATACGGCATGTTCCACATCTACAACAAGGTTGCTGCCACGGAAAATCAATGACCGATACTTCAGAATCTGTTTCCTCGCCCCAACAGCCGGTTTCTTCATCAAACAACAAATTGTCCACCGGGCACGATCAGGCCATAGCGATGGACAATATGTATCGTTTCACACGGCATATCTATGACTTCACTCGCCGCTATTACCTTCTTGGACGAGACCAATTACTTAAAGAGATCGTAACAGGACCACATACAGCAACTCTTGAGGTAGGCTGCGGAACAGCTCGTAACTTGATTAAACTCGGAAAACGAACAACAACGGGTGCACTCTACGGACTCGACGCATCCCACGAAATGCTTGAGACTGCTTCGAAAAGCATTTCTTCTGCCGGCCTCCCTCACAGTGACAATCCACCGATCATGCTGCGACAAGGTCTGGCAGAAGAACTTGATGGAGTGAAGATGTTCGGTCGTGATGAGCCATTCGACACAATTTTCTTCTCATACTGCCTGTCTATGGTACCAACCTGGCCAGGTGCTCTTGAGGCCGCTTTTGCGAACCTCAAACCGGGTGGCGAACTCCTCATTGTTGATTTCTGGGACCAGGCTGACCTGCCTACCCTCTTCGCACGGGCGCTCAAGAAGTGGCTTGCATGTTTCCATGTCCACTATCGTCCCGAACTTCACAAAGCGATTGCTGCAATGTCTGGACAAAAAGGCTGTTCAGTTGAATTCAAATCAGTTCACCGCCGCTACGCATACCTTGCAACTGTAAAAAAAACCTAAATACTCCCACCGCTAGAACCCAGGGCCTGGGAACGGAAGGATGAAGTAGGCACCAGTCAGAGCAGCGGCCTCTAAGGCTGCACCTCGAAGACTCATTGCCGGAGCGGGAACAGTCCATGGCGCACAATCGCCAGGCCTGTAATAGCCGAGAGGATAAATGCATTCCCAAGGCAATTCGACGCCCATTTTATATGGAAGAAACGCAGCCGTCGTAAAAAAGTGACCTGCCGACAAGAATGGGTCGGCAACCGGATGAACAGAATTCCCGTAGCGCTCAAAGTTCCACTGTTCGAAATAGAGCGGTTTGTGACAGTATCCAGCTGCTCTCCACGTCATCGTTGTGTTTACAAACTGACGAGGCTCCCAATCTTCTCCCTCCAGGCGACACTCACAAGGAAAATCATTCCCAGCTACACCTGTGACATGGATGTCGAGATTAATCGAAGCAAGGGTATCGGCTCGCAGTTTATCCAGTTCTTCCTGACAATCGTCTGCAGTATCCAGACAGGTGCTGGGCACCTCTGAAGATGCGAGACGAATGTCTTTTTCGAGAAGAGGAGAGCGGCTTACATCTTTTCCATCGGCAGTAGGAGCGATGGTTTCATACGACCTTTTGCTTGTCGTCCTCACAGCATGTTGGACAGCAAACTTTGCGTCTGGTGAAAAGTCCTGCCATCCATCTGCCAATACCACTCCGCACAACAAAACACTGCCAACAACAGCCAAGACTGGCAAAAACAACAAGCACGTCGGCTGCTTCTTTTTCTTAGTCGTCCGAATCCATTGTGTAGTTAGGCGATTCATGCGTAATAGCGATGTCATGGGGATGACTTTCTCGAACAGTTGCGGCAGACACCTGTATGAAACGGGCATCTCGCCGTAGGTCTTCAATTGTTTGCGTTCCACAATAGCCCATCCCGGCACGCAGGCCACCAACGAGCTGATAGACGAACATGCTTAGAGACCCTTTGAAAGGCACTCGGCCTTCCACGCCCTCTGGAACAAGTTTGTCCGTATTCCGACCATCCTGCTGCTGCCGATACCGCTCACTCGAACCCTGCACCATTGCTCCCAGCGATCCCATCCCGCGGTACGCCTTGAAAGTTCGACCGTGAAAAAGCACGGTCTCACCAGGGCTCTCCGCGACACCAGCCAGTAAACCACCAACCATGACACAGTTGGCTCCGGCCGCGATCGCTTTTGTAATATCTCCCGAGTAGCGAATACCTCCATCAGCGATGATCGGAACATCCGTACCGGCAACTTCCTGTGCTGCTTCCCAGACCGCGGAGATCTGCGGAACACCAACACCGGAAATAACCCGTGTAGTACAGATCGACCCGGGACCGATCCCAACTTTGATCCCATCTGCACCAGATTTCAAAAGATCACGACAGCCCTCCCGGGTTGCCACATTTCCCGCAATCACCTGTATTTCCCATCGCTTCTTAATCTCCTGGACCGTCTCCATCACATTGCTTGAGTGCCCGTGTGCCGAGTCCACAACAAGCACATCAACACCCTTGGAAATAAGGTTTTCGGCCCTCTCGAAATCAAATACACCAACAGCGGCCCCAACCCGTAAGCGTCCCTGTTTGTCTTTACACGCATTTGGGAATCGCTTCAGCATGTCAATATCTTTGATGGTGATAAGGCCGGTGAGAACACCCTCCCCATCTACCAGTAGCAATTTCTCTACCTTGTTTGCCATGAGGACTTTTTCTGCCTCATCAAGCGTTACCGCACCAGTCGCCGTGACCAGCCCAGTTTGAGTCATAATTTCAGCGATTGGGGTGTCCCCACGTTCGAGAAACCGCAGATCACGTTTTGTGATTATTCCGACGAGCTTTTGGCCCTCAGTTGTGATTGGCACTCCGGAGATATTTGACTGAGCCATAACTTCTCGTGCACGCGCTACCGTAGCCGTTGGCGGCAGTGTTACAGGGTCAGCAATAATTCCATTTGCTGTCCTTTTGACCTTATCGACTTCATCGGCCTGGCCTTCAATAGAAAGATTCTTGTGAATAACCCCCAGTCCGCCTTCCTGGGCCAATGAAATAGCCATTGCACTTTCAGTCACAGTGTCCATTGGTGAGCTCACAAGAGGGAGGTTCAGACCAATAGATCGAGTCAACCGGGTACTGACATCAACCTCCGAGGGAACGACCGTTGAAAACCTCGGAATCAGTAGCACGTCGTCAAAAGTGATTCCAGCTTGGACGATTTTCCCTTCCATTGCGATCTCCTGCCTCCGATGAATTTCAAATTTTCTGTCTGTGGAAACACCACTTCTTAAACGCCGCGGAGTACGACCGCGTAAGACGCTGAACCAGTTTGGCCACTTCCGTCAGGTTCTGCCTGATTCTGCCCACTCACCCACTTCGGGAAGTTCGGATTATGCGGACAAAACCGGAAAAAAGGCAACGGCGAAGCATCAGAACGCTATTCAAGGGGCACTGATGTACCAAGAACCGGCGCCGGTGAAAACCATGACCTACGTTTAAGTGACCTTTGTTTCCTTCCTCTTTTCATCATACACGGCACGTGGTTCTCACGTAATCCTCTCTGTTTCCACCGCATTAAAGACAAACTTCGTCCCTCTTCACCATGCCATACGAACAACACGTTTCCGAAAATGATACGGCCACAGATGACTTCGCAAACTCCATTGCGAGACCTGATAGAACAACTTTTGAAGCACACCTCGCCAGAAGACGGTACGGCCACTTTACGCTCACTGAAGCAATACGACCTGCATGGCAACTCGGGATAATACCGGAAGCGGGATATCGTCATGACTCGTACAATGACCCTATCACGGGTGAAAATCTGCCAGCGATCGTTGCCGCTGTATCAAGCGAACGGCTCTTTGATACGTTCCTCCAACTCATTGAATCACTTGGTGATGCGTGTGATGTTGTTCTTGAATCATCTCACGAACATAAGAGCCATCCGAAAGAATGGCGCCGTGAAGGAATCGAGCGAATCCTGCTCGAAAGTCAACTCTGGAATTTTGAAGATTTACTGCTCAACGACGGATGTACGAGTATTGCTGTTCTTCATTCCGAGGAACCTTTTGAAGTGCAGCTTGACGAGCATAAGTTACTGATTGCCTACGGCCCGGCCATGCACACATTCGAGACCATACTTTCTGAACAAGGCGTTCGGCAAAAGAAAAACTTGCGGGTCATTTCACAGGGTGACCATATGCATACCTCAACAAGTCACCACATGACACAATTCGAGGACCTTGTCTCCCAACTCCATG
The DNA here is from genome assembly GCA_016776925.1 of Pirellulales bacterium. Taxonomy (GTDB): domain Bacteria; phylum Planctomycetota; class Planctomycetia; order Pirellulales; family UBA1268; genus UBA1268. The sequence goes on from JADHSL010000010.1 coordinate 55,772, forward strand.
CCGACGTCTAAAAGTTGTTAGTCTGCTCACCCAAAGCGTGCAGTCAGCCCTCCGGCCCAGCCAGGCATACTCCAAGACAGTCGAAAAGCCACCACTTTCCGGGAAACAAAAAAGGGGGGGTATTCTGCTGAAAATTGGCCTTGAGTCAACAGCCCCATTTGACGAGTCTTACCCAACTTTATAACAACGTTCGGGTTGCTCCTCAGGTGCTCCATGTCTGCACAACTCCGCTTTGCTATCACCTTCATTGTCGCGCTACCGTGTGGCTGGATTTCAACGGCATCTGCACAGCAAGTCCTGCCTCCACCGGTTCAATTCAATCCACCTCAGGTACCCTACGATCCGGCTAGTCCACTTCCTCCTGGTACCGTCATTGAGTCTTCTGGCCCTGTGTACCGCAATCCCATTGCCATGCCGGGGAATTCTGTGCTGATTCCACCGCTTGACGCAGAGGTCGTCTGGTGCCAACTCGTGAATGTGACTGATGACTTCTTCAAGATAAAGAGTGAACAACGCGTCGTGTTTGCTCAAGGGATTCCAACAGAAGGTCGAATAACGACTTTTCCTCAAACTGGAGCTACCCTTCTTGAGCCCTGGCGTGGTGATTCAGTTGGCTTTCATGAGCGACTCGAGAGTACTTTTCAGTCGATTCGTCGAATGGCTTCAATCCGTCTTATTCCTGACCCTGGTGGCTGGAGGGTTGAAGTGGCTGTACAGAAGGAGCTAGAGAATCTACTCAGGCCGATGCATGCCACTGCTGGTGGTGCTACATTTCGTAACGATGATTCGCTCTACCGATATGGCACACCGCTTCCTGTGCTCGGCCAACGTGTAGGAGATCAACCCAGACCTGTTGCGACACCTACACGAACCGACGGATGGATTCCGCTTGGTCGTGACGGGCTGCTCGAACGGCGGATGCTTGATAAAATCCTCAAACGACTTGGCGTTGCAACAGTACCTCAATATTCGGCAATGCCACTACCTCCTGCGAACTGACAGCGGCTATTCGTCAGTAACACATCCCTGTGAGGCTGGCGCAACACACCGAATATACTTTGCCAAGATTCCACGATCACATTTGGGGGTTGGCTGCTCCCAGCGGCTCTTTCGCTCCGCAAGTTCGACCTCACTCACATCGACGTCAATGGTCGCCTTCTCAGCGTCCATTGTGATGACATCACCATCATGAACAAGTGCAATCGGCCCACCATCAAACGCTTCAGGGACAACATGCCCAACAATAAATCCGTGTGATCCGCCCGAAAACCTGCCATCGGTAATAAGGGCCACATCGGCACCCAGGCCAGCGCCCATCAAGGCCGACGTCGGCGTTAACATCTCCGGCATTCCCGGCCCACCTTTCGGGCCTTCATAGCGAATGATTACAACATCCCCACGGTAGATACCACCGCTTTCCAAAGCAGCGAGCATATCTTCTTCACTGTCGAATACTCTTGCCGGACCTGAGAAACGCGAACCTTCTTTTCCAGTGATTTTCGCTACAGCAGTGCCAGGGGCAAGGTTGCCAGTCAAAATAGTTATGTGCCCAGTTGGCTTGATTGGATTTTCGACCGGTTGAATTATTTTCTGGCCCTCAGCCAGACCCTTACTACCTGCCAGATTCTCTGCCAGGGTTTTCCCTGTCACCGTCAGACAATCTCCGTCAAGCAGGCCCTTATCGAGAAGATATTTCATGAGTCCACTTGTGCCACCGATGGAGTGCAGATCTTCCTGGACGAACTTCCCGCTTGGCTTCAGATCAGCAAGGTAGGGAATCCGACTCGAGACAGCCTGAAAATCAGAAGGCTCAAGTGAGACACCAACACTTCGTGCCATTGCAATTAAATGAAGAACGGCATTCGTCGAACCACCGAGAGCCATAATAACGACCATGGCATTCTCAAAGGCTTTCCGGGTCATAATATCTCGAGGCTTTATATCACGCTCTAGCAAATGAAGTAGTGCTTCTCCCGCACGGTGACACTCAGCTAGCTTAGCGCTATCTTCGGCGGGAATGGATGCAGTATCTGGAAGCGCCATCCCCATTGCTTCAATGGCTGTTGCCATAGTATTTGCCGTATACATCCCACCACACGCACCTGCACCCGGGCATGCGCGCTGCACGATATCCGAACGCCTGCTGTCATCGATACGGCCGGCCACATACTCCCCATAACACTGGAAGGCCGAAACGATATCGAGTGACGTCCCATCATCGAGATGCCCTGGTTTGATCGTACCGCCATACACCATTAGGGCAGGGCGGTTCAGTCGGCCCATAGCGATGAGGCATCCGGGCATATTTTTGTCACATCCAGGAATTGCAACCAGTCCGTCATACCATTGGGCCTGCATGACAGTTTCAATTGAGTCAGCAATGATGTCTCGAGATGGTAATGAGTAGCTCATCCCATCTGTTCCCATTGAAATTCCATCACTCACACCAATGGTGTTAAACCGCATACCAACCAGACCGCATTCAACAACACCATCTCGCACAGCAGCTGCGAGTGTATCAAGGTGCATATTGCAGGTATTCCCTTCGTACCACATGCTCGCTATGCCTACCTGCGGCTTGCCCAGGTCTTCAGGAGTCAGGCCGGTCCCCAATAACATGGCCTGCGATGCGCCTTGGGCGCGGGGTTGTGTGATCCTTGCACTGTAACGATTGAGCGTGGTCATCTATGGTCTCCAGGAAAACAGATGTGCGAAGAATAGATTCTCTCAGCAAAGGATAAAAGCCTCCCCAATGAAGCCCCCACCACAGTTCATCTTTCTCGATGTTGGCAATGTTTTGGTATCGTTCGACTACGATCAAGGATTTCACCAAATTGCTGAGAAAACAGAAATTGCCGTCTCTCGTATCAAAGAGTTTTACACCACCAAAGACATTCAGTCACGGCTTGAGAACGGCGAGCTTTCCTGGCAGGACGTCCATGACGCCTTTTGCACTCGGTTTGGATCAACTGTATCAATGGAGGCGTTCAGCAAAGCAGCGGGTGATATCTTTGCACTGAACTTTCCAATGGTGCCCGTCGTTACAGCAATGCAACGCTGTGGGCTCCGGCTGGGTCTTTTATCAAATAGTTGTCAGCCACACTGGGACCATCTGTGTACTTGCGGATTCACACTCCTGACTGACCCCTTTTCTATTCTCGTAGTCAGCCATGAAGTCTCTCTGGCAAAACCTGCACGAGCAATCTATGAACACGCCCAAAGAGCATCAAACACACCTGCCGATCGTATTTTCTTCTGCGACGATCTCGTTGCAAATGTTGATGCCGCTCGAGACGCCGGATGGGATGCAGAACTTTTCACCTCAGCTCACCAACTTATTCGTGATCTGAATCATCGTGGCATTCGTCTTGGGCTCTAAGTGACCGAGCCAGTTTCATCACATCTGTCTCACCGAACGGTCCTTCGAGGGCAACCTCGCCACCTACGACGAGGACAGGAACACGAATCCCATACAGCTGCCTATGCAATTCATCCGCATCAACATCGAAAACGCGGCACTTTGGTAAATAGATCGCGACCAAATCTTCTGCTCGCTCACACAGGTGGCAGCCGTTTCGACTGAACAATGCAACGTTATTTATCATGTCAGCCTTGGCACCGAAACACCCCTCAAAATCACCATTCTCGCGATCTCACACGACGATTTCCGAGGGATGCTATGATACGTTTCAATCGTTCATACTGAAAGCATTCATCTTTTTTATCCGGACACCAATGAGTCAGTCGGCCTCTACTATCAACACCTTTGTCAGCCTTTTGCGAAAAAGTGGTCTCGCGGAAGCGTCAAAAATTGATGACGTCGTTGCCTCCTTTGATGATCTCGATGCTCCTCTAAGCGACGAGGTTACACAAGCGTTTATAGACGCCGAACTTATTACGACTTGGCATCTGAAACAGCTCCTCAAAGGGAAACACAGAGGCTTTTTCCTTGAGCGATATAAATTACTCAATGAATTAGGAAAAGGCGGCATGAGCAGTGTGTACCTCGCCGAACACACAAGCATGCATCTCCCGGTAGCCATTAAAGTTCTGCCTGTCAAAAGGGTAGGTGAAAAATCATACCTGGAGCGATTCAAAAGAGAGGCAAAAGCTTCTTTTAAACTCCGTCATGATAATATTGCCGGCGCCACAAACTTCGATCATAATGGCGATCTCTGGTATATCGTACTTGACTATATTGAGGGCGAAGACCTTCACCAAAAGGTCAAGCGTGCTGGGCCTCTCCCGATACGAGATGCTGTTGAATATATTCGCCAGGCAGCATGTGGTCTTCAATACGCTCACGAAGAAGGCCTTGTTCACCGTGACATTAAGCCTGCCAATTTGATGTTGGATACCAAGGGTACAGTCAAAATTCTTGACCTGGGTCTTGCGCTTGACGGAGATGATGATGAAGAGGGTGGGCTCACAAAGGCCCACGACGAAAAGGTGCTGGGCACGGCCGACTATCTTGCTCCTGAGCAATCCAAAAACAGCCACTCGGCTGACCCTCGTTCAGATATCTATGCACTCGGTTGCACGCTCTACTACCTCATTGTTGGCAGAGCACCGTTCGCCCGAGGAAGCGTCATTGAACGGATCAAGGCACATTGGAATGAGCCGGCACCCAACCCTCTTGAAGAACTTGAGAAACCGCCGGCAGATCTCGATTCAGCACTTATTGATCTCTATTTCAGGATGATGGAAAAACATCCTGATGCCCGCCCACAAACTGCTGGAGAAGTCTCAGAACAGCTCGACGCGTGGCTGAATCAGCACCGGCAAGATCGGCCCCAGCCAGCGGGATTACGGCGACACACCACTGAAAGTCCTGAAGGCAGTAGTGGTTCACTCCCAACATCTCATTCTTCGAGTATTACCGGGCTGCGACGCCAGCCGTCAAAGAAAACCCAAAAGTCAAATATCGGAAGCTCGGGAAACCTTCGCCGCACGCCTGGCGGTAAGAATCCCGAATCCTCAGACGATTTTGAACATCCTGATGATGACGATGACTTTCTTGATAGTGCTGACACAGATGGGGAAACTGAAGAGGAAGAAGAGGATGACTTTCTTTTCGCTGGTTCCGGAAGCAATTCGCCAGCGACGTCTTCTGGCGATCAATCAGGAAGCAATGAGGATGATGATTTCCTTGCCATGACAGGCGGCGGCGTCTCAGGCTCCGGAGTTTCGCCTCAAACTCAGTTACAAGCCGATGACATTTCTGTCGACGAATGGTGGAGCACGACTTTTATGCGACTCTCCCTGCGGGCCTGGTTCTGGATTGGAATTGGGCTTTTTATCACGTTCGTACTGACTGTTATCACCATCGAAGTGATGAAGGCATACGAAGCAGGTCCTTTCAAAAAAGAGACTACTGCGGTAACAGCCTCGGCAGAATAAGTGTCACTCGTGGTCATATGCTGACAGGAGATATCGACGACGACTGAGCGCCTCAAATTGATATTGTAGATACGATGATAGAGGACCCTCACTCGTCACGAGGGTTTGGGCACTGCTCTAAAGGCATCCAATCCCCGGACAGTCTGATTTTCATAAATCCTTTTTCCACCTAGCTTGTAGAAAGGAAATCCACTTCTCGTAGTTCAACAAGCCGTGTCCGATTTGTGAGATCATACTCCAATGGAGTAATCGTAATCACACCCTCAGCAAGTGCTGTCACATCACTGTCTTGGGCTGATGGTGGTGGTGGTGGATCGTTACTGGCCCAGTAATAATTTCGACCACGTGGATCGACACGTCGCTCAAATGCTTCTCCGTAACGGGCGACACTCATAGGAACAACTCGTACTTCTGGTGTTTCGACGAGAGCCGCCGTAGGAATATTGATATTAAAGAGACTGCCAGCAGGTGGACGGAGTGAAATGAGCTTTTTGACAAGCCCACTTGCAAACTGTGCTGCCCGCTCAAAATTCATCTGATCATCCCATTCCAGCGACACAGCAATGCTGGTAATTCCAAAAAATGAGCCTTCAATAGCCGCCGCCACCGTACCCGAATAGAGAACGTTAATACCGGCATTCAGACCAGCATTAATCCCACTGATAATGAGATCTGGTCGTTGTGGGCAGATTTCAGAAACACCAAGTTTCACGGCATCGGCGGGGCTGCCGTCAACCGCCCATCCGCAACGTTTCTCACCTCGAGAGACTTCCTTCGCTGTAAGCGGTGAAAGGAATGTAATGCCGTGACCAACACCACTCTGCTCGGTAGATGGTGCGACAACGAGTGTACGGAACTCATTGTTCACCGCATCTTCAAGTGCGGCCAGCCCTGGCGCGTAGATTCCGTCATCATTTGTAAGCAGGGCAAACATGCAGATTCTCCAATAAACAGGCCGACCGGCATTCGATCAAGACTTTATAACCAAGACTCTCACCCCCAATTTAGCAGTTCACGCCGGGAAACTCATACAATGGTGTGTTTTCATGGGGTAGTGGGGGTATACTGATGGGCTTCCAAAAAAGTCCCCGAGGGAATAACCAGGTACCAATGACGAGTCCACTACCGGGAGCCACTGTTACAGATCACAAAGCGTTCGATGCTGTGAATGCCGAACGGGTGGTGGTTTTAGATTTCGGATCGCAATATGCCCAGCTCATCGCTCGGCGCGTTCGTGAACAACATGTGTACTGTGAGATTGTCCGTCATGACATCACGGCAGAAAGACTCGCCGAAATCTCACCGAAAGGCATCATTCTCTCTGGTGGACCGGCAAGTATTTACGAAGACAATGCTCCTCGCTGTGACCCCGGCCTGTTCGCTCTGGGCGTGCCGGTTCTTGGCATTTGCTATGGCATGCAGGCTGCTTGTGAAGCACTTGGTGGCACGGTGGGCCGTGCCGAAGCACGAGAATACGGTCGATCCAGCTGTGATGTTATTTCAGACAGTTCACTTTTCTCGGGTGTCCCGGCGAGTACCGATGTCTGGATGAGTCATGGGGATCAGGTAGCCACTGTTTCAGATGACTTTATTCCACTAGCAAAAACAGCAACCTGCCCTCTGGCTGCCGTTCGCCATAAGACCCTTCCAGTCTTTGGCTTGCAATTTCATCCCGAGGTTACACACACACCAGCAGGAAGCGAGATTCTCGGCAACTTCCTCCAGCACGAATGTGGTTGCACCGGGACGTGGCGTCTGGAAGATTTTGCAGAACTTGCAATTGAGTCAATCAGACACCAAGTTGGTTCTGACCGCGTCATCTGCGGCCTTTCTGGTGGCGTTGATTCAGCGGTTGTGGCAGCGCTCATTAGCAAAGCGATCGGCGATAAACTTTCCTGCATTCTTGTTGACAATGGTCTTCTCCGAAAGAATGAGGCTTCTGCAGTTATTGAAGAGTTTTCCGATCACTTCAAGACAGATCTTCATGTTGTTTCAGCTGAGGACAGATTTCTTGACGTCCTCGCAAGCGTTACCGAGCCACAGGAAAAACGGCGTCGCATTGGAGCAACGTTTATTGACTGTTTTGCCGACGAAGCATCAAAAATCGATGGCGCCCGCTTCCTCGCGCAGGGAACGCTCTACCCTGATGTTATCGAGAGTGGTGCGGCTGCGGACGGACCTGCGGCGACTATCAAACTTCACCACAACGTTGGTGGCCTGCCAGATGATCTTCAATTTGAACTTATTGAGCCACTCCGAGATCTATTTAAGGATGAAGTTCGCCAGCTCGGCATCAATCTAGGCTTGCCTGAGCATATTGTTTGGCGTCATCCTTTTCCCGGCCCAGGCCTTGCCGTTCGCTGTCTTGGCGAGATAACAAAACCACGACTTGATACACTTCGTGAAGCTGATGCGATTGTCCTTCAAGAACTACGAGATGCCGGGTTGATGAGAAAAATCGCACAGGCTTTTGCTGTTCTGCTTCCAGTGCAAAGCGTCGGAGTAATGGGTGACGCCCGCACCTATGAAGATGCTCTAGCAATTCGTGCTGTTGAAACTGAAGACTTCATGACTGCGGACTGGAGTCATATTCCCTACGAGGTTCTTGGCCGCATGTCCACCAGAATTATCAACGAGGTACGGGGAGTCAACCGAGTCGTATACGATATTTCCTCAAAGCCACCAGCAACCATTGAATGGGAATAGCTACATCACGTTTTGCTTACGCTTTCCCCAACGGTCGCTACTCTTCCCCCTATTGGCTGACAATACAAATTAGTTCGACCTTGCGAGTGGGCATAAAGCCAATACAGTGTGAACTACGTTGCCCGCACGAAGGCCGTCATTTTCTCGACAACGAATGACTTCCATGAAAAATGACACGCAGCCGAAGCCACCACCCCTAGGAATCATCTTTGCGCTACCTATTGAAGCCCACACGTTTGAACGACGCCTTGGCAACGCCACGAAATACCAGGGTCAAAAGTCTGTCATTTACGAAGGCTATGTATCCGATCACCTAGTCGTCTGGACAATTTCTGGAGTAGGTCGGCAGGCGGCTCGAGATGCCGCACAGCTCATGATTGACGGCCACCAACCCCATACTTTGATTTCTGCTGGATTTGCCGGCGCTCTGGCTCCAGACCTTGAACATGGGGCTGTTCTTATTCCAACCAGAATTCTTGACGAGCACCATCAATGCATTCACACACTTACCCCGGGCGGTCATATTCCGTTCCTTGCTGAGAAAACAGGAAACCCGAAGACACTTATTACTGTTGATTCAGTTATCACTTCAAAGGAAAAAAAGGCTCAGCTTCGCCAAGAAAGCCATGCCGATCTTGTTGACATGGAATCTGCTGCTGTCGCGCTCGTCGCGCAGAACGCCAATGTTCAATTCCTTGCAGTCCGGGCAATCTCTGATACCTCCGAAGAGACCCTTCCTCCAGAAGTTAGCCGACTCAGCCAGCCACAGTCACCAATGCATCGATTTGGGGCAGCCCTTGCAGCGATTACTCGGCGGCCAGCAGCCATCACTGATCTCTGGAAACTATGGGAGCAGGGAATGTCCTGCTCTCGAACACTTGCAGATCGCCTTGAGCAAATAGCGCAAACGATTCACTGAGCGTCAACTGAGCTGGTTCCGTCAAGATGCTTCTGGCAAAACTCAACTGATAGATCAAGCCATGTCGTGCCAGCGTCAACTTGTGGCAACTGATTTCGATCACCACCATACATCGACGTAGGAACACCAAGTTTCTGAGCCTTTTCATAGACAACCTTAGCTGCCCAAGGCGGATGAATTTTGTCTTTAGGCGGCGCGTTTGAATATAAGAAAACAGGGGCCTCCCCAGCATCCATGAGAGGAATAATGATTTCTTTCGTTCGCCATGGCTGCCAGAGGCTCACCACAACATTCGGACGCGAACTCATACGAGCAACTTCATCGTCACTCTCAAGGACTGCATAATCATCTTGGTAAGCCAAGTACTCACTAATGATTGCTCCGGCGGAGGCTCCACCACACACAATACGGTCTGGATCAATTTTCCAGTC
>JADHSL010000067.1 GCA_016776925.1 Pirellulales bacterium
CCCAGACACCGTGAGTCAGCAGCTATTCACGAACAAAAGTCACCACAACACTTTCATCACCATAGAATGACTCAAAACTATCAGGTCGCGAACCGGTCCCACCTTGAAAACAGAGTCGTCGTACGGACTCTTCAACCTCATAGATTCCCTGCAGAACTTTTCCTTGACCTTCCCCACTCGTAATAGAAATGTCAATTTCTTTTGGCTCACAAGTAGGACCAAAAGAATTCGTACCGCTGCTGAACTCTTCATCATCTATAAATAAGGTCCATGTCCCATCTACCTTATTATTGATGATAATTCGTTTGTCTGGCTCCGATGTATTACCCTTGGAAGCAATCGTCTCAATCCGCCAGATTCCCGCATATTTCTCTCTGGCCCTTTGCTGAACGTTTTCTTCTTCATCGACTTCGCGCTGATTTGCACCATCTGTCGGCTCAGCGAATCCAGTTGTCGAAAAAAATATTGACACCAGACACATGACGAGCCAATGAGTAAACAGAAAATATTTCATTGCATTTCCTTCATGAATTTCTGATTGCATTGCATCGTTGGTTCTTATGATACCTTGAATGCCGGAAGTCATCCATAACAACACAACGTTGGGAAGATGCCATGGCTTCCATCTTGGAAACCACATGCTGCCACAAGAATCCGTTTTGACTTAATAGAGAAACACGTTCCCGCGCTTACTGGAAGAACCTGATGAATGAAATCCGTCGCCCCGTTCTTCATTGCTCATGCTGGGCAGTGATGATTCTTGGTTACTTTTTTATATTGGGTAACACCAACTGCACCGCACAGTCGTTACCTTTTCTTCCTGATGAACTCACTCAGGTTCTCGAGAGCGGTCTTCCGAAAACATTGCCATTGGCGGTAGAAACTGGTCGCTTCAAAAAATTACCTGCGGGAGATGGTTTTGTTTGGCTGGCAGAGTCAACGGCGACTCTCAAAAAGGGGAATAAACTAGCCTTCTCAAAAACGTTTGATGCCCCACTTAAAGAAGATGATGTTGGCTTTGTAGCCGTTCGATGCCGAATAGTTGATGCAGACAACAATGCAAATGAACCACGCCCCGGACGAGTCCTTATTCATATCGGTGACCGGGAGACGCTTCGGCAAACAGCGCTCTACCACAAAGGCACAATTGGTCGCGAATGGGGATGGTACTTTCACCCGTTTCGAGCAGCCAAATCACTTGCTGCGAATACAGGAAGAATTCGCCTGAGTTTTGACGTCCAACCGCAACGCATTGAAATTGAGGATGTCCGGCTTTATGTAGCACCGTCTGGTTTTGATATGTCACGACTACCCATGATGGAAGCTGGGTATCAGGGCCGTGAACCAGATGCTCCCTGGAGACAGGATGCGGACGCACGAATAGCAAAATACCGAACAGCACCGCTGATTGTTCGTGTACTCGATCCGCACGGAAGCACTATTCAGCAAGCTGACGTGCGCATACGAATGCGTCGTCATGCTTTTGGTTTTGGGAGCACTTTTCAGGTTCGTCTCGTTGATGACATAAGCCCAGATGCCATTCGGTACCGGCAAACATTTGAAGAACTCTTTCACGCACTCGTTCCTGTACCTGCCCTGATACCACAACACACACCTCATGCAAAAGATGGAAACTATGCAAACCAGCTTCTCTCTGATCTGACAAACACATTAAAATGGGCTCATGACCGGCGACTCCCCATGCGAGGGCACACGCTTATCTGGGGGAACCTGAAACCATGGAGCAACGCTTTTGTCACAGCAGGTGAACCTCAAAAAATCCTCTCGTCTATACAAGAACATGAAAAGTATGTTCTTCAAAAAACAAAAGGTTTCATCCATGAATGGGACGCCATTAACCATCCCATTCGATTCCAAAAAGATCTTCGTGATGTTTTTGGAGCGTCGATCTATTCAGCACTTCTTGCTGAACAGCGGACGATGACATCTGCAGAACTGATAGTCAATGAAGCGCTCTTTGATAATGATCGTGAGGAAAAGTTTTTTACGTTTATGAAAAAGTTTCAAGAACAGGCCTCATCCAAAGCCGATGGCATTGGCTTTCAGAGTCACTTTTCAATCAACAATCTGCGAGGCATGGAAGACCTCTGGCGACGGTACCAACGGTTTGCACCACTTGTCGACCGGCTCGTTGTAACTGAATATGACTTTGTTTGTAACGACGATGAACTGCATGCCGATTATCTACGGGATGTACTCACGCTTTCGTTCAGTCATCCCAAGATGACGGCCTTTATCAACTGGGGGTTCTGGGCTGGCTATCATTGGAAACCTGAGGGGACTTTGATTCGCAAAGATTGGACCGAACGACCCGCTATCAAAATATGGCGAGAACTCGTACACAACACATGGGCAACGAATACTGACATGCAGACAGATGCCAAAGGACAGGTGGAAACCAAAGCATTCTTTGGTGACTATGAAATCACTGTTTCTGTACGCGGAACATCAGTTACACAGATGTGGACTCATTCAGCCACGAGCGGTCCGCTTGTTGTGGGACTGTAATCAATACAAAGTCCGGTAGAAATTTGAACTATCATCTTTTCTCGCTATATCTGATGGTATTATTAATTTGCAGAACTTCTTCTTTGCTGAAGCGTTTCATTCTTTGGACCTCTGCTATAGAGGTGTGTCCGCATCGTTACACTCTACATTTTCTGAAAGATTTTTTAGGAGCAGGACATGGGCAGTTCATCGAAAGCTCGTAATTCAATACGTACCGCTGTAAGTCAGAATTCTGGCACCAAGCGGTCTCAACGAAAGTGGCTTCCTCGTGTCGTTGCGACTGTTGCTTGTATCGTGCTCCTCGTTCTTCTCAGTAGCTGGTGGGGTGGTGGATTCACTGAGCCTCAGGCTGTTGCTGAGATTCATTCAATGGTTGATGAGGAAGTGGCTCGTCTTGCCAGAGTAGCTCGAAATGAAATTCCCTATGGATCTTCAGGCCCTGACATGGGTGAGTGGTTCCAAAAATTTCGAGATGTACCTGAAAAATATCGTGGTCAGATTCGCCAAGATATGGGACGACTATTTAATGCCCGTGAACGGGCAGCAACCCAGTCATATTTTGCAATGCCCCCTGGGCAACGCCGGGCCGAAATGGACAAACGAATAAAGGCTGAAGAGGCGCGCAGCAAAGAGCGTCGAGAACGATGGGCAACTGAAAGGGCTGCCCGTGAGCAAGCTAATGCGAATGGCCAGACTGCGGAGAACGGTCGAAATGGTGGTGGACAGGAAGGCCAAGGGCGTGGGCCAAACGCCGGTGGTGAATCAGGTCCCGGAGGTCGTGGCGGACAACGAACGGAAGATACCCGGAACGATTGGATGAAGCGCCGCCTCGACAACTCATCTCCAGATGAAAGAGCTCTTCGAACAGAATACAGACGTGCCATGAACGAACGTCGTGAGCAACTCGGTATGGAGCCTGGCCGAGGCGGTGGACCTCCAGGACGTCGGGGCCCACCCGGTGGACGTCCTTCGTAAAAAGTTTCTGGTCACACCACTATCTTCATAGTGAGTAGAAGAGCACGGAATACCTTGGTTTGACGGTATGCTAGATAGAACTGCATATTTTCTATCAAAGTCTTCTCTGTGGCAACGGCGAATGTATTCCAAGCTCTACAAACTACTCGGTGCACTTGCTCTTCTTGTCCCCATCTTGACGATTGGTGAGTGTCGTCGCCAGCAAGACACACATTCGTTATCCAAAACAACATGGACCGTTCGAAAAGTTCATGACGGCGACACCGTAACAGCTGTGAATCAAAACGGTCATGTCGAAAAAGTTCGACTTGCAGATATTGATGCTCCTGAGTACCGGCAGCCTTATGGACAAGCAGCCCGTCAGTCACTCGCTCAGAAGTTAAACAAAACTCCATTTCACATGACACCAAACGGTCGTGATCAATATGGCCGTCTTCTTGCAACTCTCTGGGTGGATGACAGGAATATAAACCGGGAACTTGTTGCTGCAGGACTCGCTTGGGTCTTTGATCGCTATTCGCCACCCACTGATCTGGTGGCAGCAGAGAAGGATGCGAAAAAAGCCCGGATTGGCCTATGGGAAGCGGCCGATCCCGTTCGACCGGCTACCTGGCGGGCCACCCACCCCCGGCAATAACTCCATTCATGACGACTTATGCAGGCGATCAAGAGTCGACTTGAGTTCTTTTTTGTCGTCATCCGATAACCTAATGCTAGTCAAACAATGCAGAATAAATCGGATGTTGTCATTACTGGTGTCGGAGTCATCAGCCCTATAGGAATTGGGACTGATGCTTTTTGGCATGCGCTCCTTGAAGGTGAAAATGGGATACGACCTATCAATCTTTTTGACGCACATGGGCTTACTGTTCGTTTTGGTGGACAGGTTCCCAGTTTCGACCCCAAGCTCTATGTGCGGCCTCGCAAAAGCCTGAAGGTCATGAGCAGGGATATCCAATTCGGTTTTGCAGCGGCGGACCTTGCCATGGCTGATGCTCATGTAACAAGTGAACGCCTTGATCCAGAGCGGTTCGGGGTCGTCTTTGGGAATGATATGATCTATGCGGATCTTGATGATCTTGAAACGACCTATCGCCGCGCTAAAACTGCAGCTGGTACATTTTCTTATGACCAGTGGTCTGAAGCGATACAAGAGGAGTTGCAACCACTCTGGCTACTCAAGCATCTACCAAATATGACGGCTTCACATATCGCGATTGCACAAGATGCTCGTGGGCCAAATAATACAATCGTTCTGGGCGATGTTTCCAGTTTGCTGGCTGTCTCTGAAGCTGCGACTGTTATACAGCGAGGCTGGGCTGATATCATGCTAGCCGGTGGTACTGGAAGTCGATTACACCCAACAGCACTGGTCGCACGAGGCAATGCGTCGCTCTCGAAACGGAGCGACGATTTCGAATCAGCTTGCCGGCCTTTTGACCTTCATCGAGATGGGCTTGTTAATGGAGAGGGTGCTGCTGTTCTTGTTCTCGAATCCCGAGAACACGCTGAGAAGCGAGGTGCACATATTCGTAGTCGAATTCTTGCAACAGCTGCATGCTGTGAGCCGCGAAAGCAAGAAAATCTTCCAACGGGACGTGGTGTTGAAATGGCATTACGAACTGTGCTGAATCAAGCCGGCCTCGATCCCAAGACGCTTGGTCATATTAACGCTCACGGTCTTAGTACCGGACCGATGGATCGTGCTGAGGCGCAAGCTATTGCAGCTGTCGTTGGTGATACGCCTGTAACTGCACCAAAGGGAAACTTCGGTCATGCGGGTGCCGGCAGTGGCCTTCTTGAATTAGCAGCCAGTGTACTGGCAGTTGAATCTGGAACTATTCCTCAGACACGTAACTATGAGACTCCTGACCCAGCATGCCCCATCAACGTCATCCATGAAAAGCCGATGACAGGGCGGCCGAGTACAGCAATCAGTGTCAATTTCAGCACGATGGGGCAAGCCTCTGCAGTGGCAATCACTGCTGACTGATTCATTGCCTTTTCTGCTGGTTCCAGTCCTAAGCAGATGCAGACGGATGTGCCATCCTGATCCTTTTTGTTGCATCCGTATCAACCGGCATAACCGTCAATCTGCAGTCTGGATTGAATCAGAAAATAACTCAGGTCGATCTCTCCTAATGCAAGGGCCCCCGCTCCCCACCACTCGTGGAACAATTCCTGTGAGACGTCACACAATATTACTCGTCGGTCTTATCGTGTTTTTTATTGGCATCCAACTTCGGATGGTGGAGTCTTTTACGTTAAGTGACTTTTCAAGCAAGGTGGTAGCAGCACAAATCACACCAGACGAAACAATCACTCCAAGTGCCTGGCAGGGTACCGCAAGCCGAAAGGTTGTTTCTCCACCCAGATGGCTTGGATTGGCACTCATGTCAGTTGGTGCCGTCTTGACACTTCGAAGTATGAAACCACCAAAACTCGGCTTTGGTGGATAATTCCAAAATAGTGCTCACGAATCCTCACAAAAAACTCATCTGTTTTTGTGCTGCTTCTCTACGAAAGGATTTGTAGAGTATGGGTGAATTGGCTTCTCGATAGAGCCAGAATCAGCAAGCATAAAGGAGCCGCGTCTCATGCGAGTTCGTTCCTTGTTTCTCTCTGATCTCCACCTTGGTTGTAGGTTTAGCCGAGTCGATGAACTCTTTGCCTTTCTAGGTCGAGTTGAGCCTGACCGGCTATACCTTGTTGGTGATATTGTTGACGGCTGGAAAATGAAACGTTCATTTTTCTGGAGTGACTCCTCGAGTTTTGTCGTACGAAGAATCTTGGGCATGCTCAAGCGTGGCACCAAGGTCTTTTACACTACCGGGAACCATGATGAATTCCTCCGCTCTTTTTCGCCACAGACACTCGGAGGGGTCGAATTAGCTGACATGTTTATTCATGAAACGGTCGATGGTCGACGTCTCCTTGTTATTCATGGTGATTTTTTTGACCACCTCACAAAACATGCTGCCTGGGTCTATCACCTTGGCGATCGTGCGTACACAGCTGCACTTCACCTCAATAAATGGATGAATCTTGCAAGGCGGTCCCTTGGGTACCCCTATTGGTCTCTTAGTTCCTTACTCAAAACAAGAGTAAAGCACGCTGTTAACTTTATAAATGACTTTGAGCTTTTCGTCGCCCGTTATACAAAAAAGAAAAATTGCAGTGGTGTCATATGCGGCCATATTCATGTTCCAATTATTCGTAAAATTGATGGCATTGACTACTACAATTGTGGTGATTGGATGGAACACTGTACAGCATTGGTTGAACACCTTGATGGGCGAATTGAACTCGTCGACCATACGTGGCTTGAAGGACTATCTGAGCCAAACAGTGACGAAACTGAACAAACAAGTGATACAGAAATTGCAGCACAGATAACCCATGATATCCAAAGCATATCGAAACCACGGGTTGCATAGTGATGTTTCTTGAACAATATTCGCTCACATGCAATGACGGCGAATCGATCATTGTGAAACGTTACGGCGTCATTTCACAATCTGCATCCTGGCCAACTGCTTCACCTATTTTGTCCACGGGATGCAGAAAAAGATACTTCCATACTGCTTCGTGACGAAACACACCTTCTGCATTCTTGAAAGCACTCTGCTTTGGAACAACGCCCGAGTGTGCCTGTCGTACATTCCCTTTGAGGTCACAGTCTGTGATGAGTCGTCGAGTATTTTCATACGGTGGAGATGACTTTTCGACATTGACGACATCACCACACTGATTCAATTTGAGTAGTTGCCAGGATCGACAGTAATGATCTTCCTGCCATCCTTTATCAAGCACATGAGTAAAACCGAAAAAGCGGTGTGGCGGTGTCGCAGAGCGACCGCCCTGCCAGGTTTCTGTGTTGTCGCGAGGTCCACAGAACATCACAACACGATCTACCGACTGATGCATTGAAAATCGGGCTGCAGTCGTTGATCCGTGAGAACTCCCTGCCATGATTACCTTTTCCCATCGTAGATCACTCTGGTCGTTTGTGAGGAATTGTCCCCACCTTCCCTGCGGATTTTCTTTTTGGAGCCACCGGAGAAACTGTCGTGCCCGTTCCTTCATTCCATCAGGCTTGGGAATACTGACAAGGGGGCTATAGTCCTCGCCAGTTGCTGCCTCAAGTCGGATTGGACCAAGGACACCCCCCGCATCACGAACGTCAGGAGGCACCGTTCCAAACCAACGGTTGGCATAATGAACTTGAATTCCATGAAGACCATATCCTGCGAGTCTGTCAAAAAGTTCTGGGCTATACGCCATCAACCAGATAACAAGCCGACGCTTTGAGGGCACGCGGGTATCAACAATGGCATGCTCTATATCAGCAGGCTTCCCTGTCTTCGGGTCTGAGAAAATAAATCCTAACTCTGGATGCTCTTGTGCAGCTGCATCAATCTCACTTGCTCGCTGAGAAAGTTCGTACAGTTGGCCAGCTTCAACCGTTGCGACATTCCACAGGGCTATAAAAAGAAACAACGCAACAAGTAACATGGGTTTATACATCTGACATTCCCTTCAGTATCTTGTTGTCACCTATATGACGGTTATAAAAATTAATCTGCACATACATTTTATCTGATACCCTTCACCGCACGGCATGGTTGCCATAGCATGCAGACAGATAAAACATACCAGTGGTAGAATTCCTAACAATGGCTCCAATAACAGCCCACGATGTTTTGAAAGAGACCTTCGGCTATCAATCATTTCGTGGTACGCAGCAAGCGATTATTGAACGGACGCTCGCTGGGAAGCACAGTCTTGTTCTCATGCCAACAGGCGGTGGGAAAAGTCTGTGTTATCAGGTGCCGGCGCTCGTACAGGACGGCCTGACGGTCGTACTCAGTCCACTCATCGCACTGATGAAAGATCAGGTCGATGCGCTCAACGCTCGTGGTATCGATGCCACGTTTATCAACTCATCTCTCACCAAAGAGGCACGGATAGCTCGCTATCGTGCAATCGAAAATAGCTCATATCGCTTGCTCTATGTCACACCGGAACGCTTTCAGAAATCTGAGTTTCGTCGTGTACTGGGTGGTCGAAAGGTGCCGTTACTCGCTGTCGATGAAGCGCACTGCGTAAGCCAATGGGGGCATGATTTTCGACCAGACTATACGCGGGTTGGTGAAATTCGTGAATTTCTTGGTTATCCCACCACACTCGCACTCACAGCTACGGCAACGCATGATGTGCAACAAGACATCGTGCACCAACTAGGCCTTCAGGAAAACGATGTAAACGTTTTTCATGAAGGCATTGAACGGCCGAACCTTGCACTTCTCGTCGAAGAGGTCTGGGGCGAAGACGATAAGTTGCAGCACCTTCTTCGCATCCTCAAAAAGTTTCAGGCTGGTGATGGCGGCCATATCGTCTACTTCACACTCATCAAAACACTTGAGCGGTTTAGCCATCTCCTTGAAGAAGAAGGTATTGCTCATGGCTGTTACCACGGCAACTTACGACCAGTCGACCGAAAGCGAATGCAAGAACGCTTTCTTCGTGGCAAAGAGCCAATCGTTCTCGCCACCAATGCGTTTGGAATGGGGATCGACAAAGCCAATATTCGCACAGTCACCCATGCCGAGGTTCCTGGTTCACTCGAAAGCTACTATCAGGAAATTGGTCGAGCGGGTCGGGATGGATTCCCGTCACAATGTACTCTCCTCTACGACCAAAATGATCTTCCGATGCTCATGGAATTCATCCGTTGGGCAAATCCGAATGTTGACTTCTATCGTCAGATCGATCATGTACTCGAACATGATCTTGAAAAGGTGAATGCGTTTGGCATCGAGTGGCTGAATGAAAAAATTCTTGGCCGACAGGCACGCCATGACCGACGTCTTGAGAGTGCACTCCTCATGCTCGAGCGATTTGGGGCAATTGAATTCAGCAAGCAGGTCGCCGGTACAGAAAAACAGATTTCACACTACGGAGGACTTCCAGAGTCTCTGATAAATGAAACGTTGCTGGCTGAAAAACTTCGGCGAGACCAACAGAAACTACTTGCCATGGTTGAATACGCACGCTGCGAAACTGACCGACGCGAATTTTTAAACAACTATTTTCTTGGTACGACATCGGCAGAGTAGCTCTACGCTTTACACTGCGAGTTCCCAGCTACTCGAGAATGTTTAGCATCTCCTCAACTTTTTTTGAGATTGTTTTTTTCCCTTGAGCACGCTCAAGCTCATTTACTGATTGTTCCAACCCTGCTTTACCTGGATCAGCTGCCACAACCTTGTCAACAAGTTCTTTGGCATACTCGATCGAACTGTCAATCATTCCAGCATCGGCGATTTGCTCAAGAACATCTCGAAGTTGATTCGTAATTGAAGGAGGGGTGACACGAATCACTTTTTCACCACCCCCACATCCAACGAACAGGCTCAATCCGAGTACAAGGCATGCCATTTCTTTGCGCATCTATTTCTCCAAAAGTTGCATCAGGGACTTATGTTCCACCACCCCACAAAATAATTTTAAGGAAGCTTGGCTACGTTCCCATCCTGACGGGCACCAAGATTCTGCCAGGTTGTGAGGTCGATAGTGTTGCTCACTGTATGCGTGGCACCATCAGCGGTCACTGTGTTCACCACACCAGGGTGCTTGCTTCGAGCGGGGTACACACCATTCCGGTCTGCTGAATCACCGTATCGTCCACCCGTCGCAAAAGACACATGTTTCCAGTTAGGCGGGGCGACTGTATTAAATGCTGATTTTGTTGGTATACCTCGCTGCCAATCTCGACCAGCATTACTTCGATGCCACGTCAATGCGCCGGCATCAGCTGCCTGACCCATGGTTTCAAGATTTGCGGCTGTTGGAAAGTTCGCACTACCCACCAAAGATATCTGGGCCGTCGTATCTCGTTCGAGATTCAGAAGCGTATCATCGTTATCACCTTTGAGACTCTCGGACAAAAGAATCGTGTTTGATGTTCCATCGGTTATTTCTTCGAACGTCGTTGTATTGTGCTTCATAATTGGCCCATCATAAATACCGGGGGTAACGGGCTGTAACCCATTGGGTCCCCCTCCACCCCCCGTACGGTAGATGTTGACCGTTGAACCTGCGTTGGCCACATAATTGATTCCACCGAATCGAGGATCTCCGTACGGCAAATCTGATGGACAGATAAATGCCGTAATAAATTTTCGGCGAATTGCAGCCGAGCCATTGACTCCTCCGGTAGACCATTTATTCAAATCCATCGCGTCGTATGTCGTTGTCTCTTCCAGCCACGGTAATATCTGTGTCCATAAACTATGTCCGAGCCACATATTCCATGCTGGTGCTCGATGGCCTGTACCATTTCCAATGTCGACGCTCCGCTCTCCTGTTTGTGGATTCCCGTCAAACATGTACATAGGAAATTCTTTATTCGCATCGTAATAATTATGAAGCGCAAGACCGTGCTGCTTTAGATTGTTGGAACATGACACACGGCGGGCCGCTTCACGCGCCTGCTGAACAGCAGGAAGAAGGAGCCCTACAAGGACACCGATAATTGCAATGACAACAAGAAGTTCGATCAGGGTAAAACCCCTGCGATAATTTGTGTTCATAATTCCGCGTCCCCTTTAAAGTTCCCCAAAAAAATATGCAAGAAAGAAATATTATTTGAAAAACCTATCTCGAAAGATCAAGCGTTTTTCTTCAAAACGAGTTGTTTTGGTATAAAAGGATTTCTTCTTGGTACGAAAACCGCACTGCACGCGTTTGCATGTGGTCGGAAAACAAACCTGGTGCGAAACACCGTGCAATCAAATCAGCTGTGCAATCAAATCAAATGATTTGCTATGCCGCTTCGGTTGAATCCAGAGGATTCCCGGGTGGTGTTTCACCAAAGTAGTACTTTTTGGCGTCCGGATTATTTAATACTTCTTCCGCCGTGCCATGACAGAGAATCTTTCCGGCCCGCACGATATAGCTACGATCCGTGATCGCCAATGTTTCACGTTCGCGGTGATCAGTAATCAGGATCGAAATGCCATCATCTCGTAAGCCCATGATAATTTTTTGAATCGAATGGATTGTCACTGGGTCGATACCAGTAAACGGCTCATCGAGCAGAATAATCCGGGGTTCTGTGACAAGACAACGAGCAATTTCGAGCCGTCTCTTTTCACCACCTGAAATGTAGTGCGCTTTCGACTTTCGAATTCGTGTGATGTCGAACTGTTCCATCAATTCTTCACTTCGGCGACGGCGTTCTTTGGCTGGCATGCCAATGAGTTCCATAATTGCCAAAAGGTTTTGTTGGACTGTCAGTTTTCGAAAAACACTCTGTTCTTGAGCAAGGTACCCCATACCACCATCTCGTGACCGCTTAAACATCGGCCACTTTGTAATCTCTTTATCATCCAAGAGCACACGGCCGCCATTTGGAATAACGAGCCCACACGTCATACGAAAACTTGTTGTCTTCCCAGCACCATTGGGTCCAAGAAGACCTACGATTTCGCCCTGCTGAACTTCAAATGACACACCGTCAACTACACGACGACGTCCGTATACCTTTACAAGTCCTTCGGCTTTTAGCAGTGACATGATCTGTCCTTGATTTCACTTCGTATCCATCTGGGAGGAACCCTACCCGACCTACCGAATAAACTTCATCCTCGCGAAGTTTGGCCATGAGGGCAATCGCAACTCTCCCAATATAGGGAGGGTGACCGTTACATGCCGGGATGCAGGCACCATATGCGGCCAAACGATTGATATTGCTCGGCCTAGAAGCAGTCGTCGTTCAACATAATGGACATCCATCCAGAGTCGCCCATCTTTACTGGCAGCCGAGTTATCTCCCAACACAAAGAACTGATCTGACTCAAGCGGAAATTCAAGGATCGGTTCATCACGTATTTCACCCCGGCGACCAAAACCAACAGCACCAATATAAAAAATATCCCGAAGAACTTTGATTGAGGAGACTGCAATAGCAACCGGTTCATCTTCTGCCTTTACTGTAATACCAACAGGCGCAAGGTCTGTTAAGACAGCCGAACCTGGCTCGACAACTTCAAGCACCGGCTCACGAGTCGACTCCTTGGTAATCTCTGAACTCCAGGCAACCGGTGTAGATGTCGGCATGAGTTTGCTATCAACAAAAAGTCTCAGTTCATCATCAACATTTGTGAACATCACCTCCCATGAGCCCTTCCCTCGTATTGGTGTTGATGTTACTGCTGTTACACCAACTGCGGCTTCAAGCGTCGCTGTACCGTCGGCAAGGTCAATTGAACAGGAATGCTGCTGCCCACCATCAACGAGATCAAATACAATGCGTCCACTCTCGGACTTGCTTTCAAGAGTACACTCAACTGCAAGATCACCTACCCAATGACCACCCTGGCTGATTGCGTTATAAGCCTGAAAGTCTTTGATGAGGTCGGGTTTCACGCCTTTACGAACGCCCGTCCCGAGACGGACTTCTTTCCAATCATCTGACGTCGGATTGAATCGCTGATACCGAAGACGTGCTGACTGTCCTGCAGAACATGTTGCTGTAAACTGCTGCCGGTTCTTTTCCGACTGCCATAAATTCGTATCTGCCCAGTTGGTCCAGGCGGAAGGCCACCCCTCTGTCTGCATAAGAGAGGCCGGAAAGTTACTGTCGTGAACAACCTGCAGCATGGCCTGCATCACATGCGGTGGTTTCCGAGCAATCGTAGCTGGCTGCCCATCACGACTCGTCCAGATGTCTCCTCCAACAATACTCACCAATTCATTCGGCAAACCGACAAGTCGCTTGATGTAGTTTGTATTTGCCCCTTCAGGATACTTGAAGACTATGACATCCCAGCGGTTTGGCTCTCGAAAGTCGTACCCAAATTTATCGACAAGAATTCGGTCTCCGTTATACGAGGGATAGCGAGCATCATACGTAACGCTAGGCCCCTCACCCTCAATCAACTTCATCACGTTTCCACAATTTGGGCAGGTTGCCGAGGCAATCATCTTGCCAGCGAGTCGCATTTGAAGCACAGATATTTTTCCACCCGGCGACTCAAGGTCAGCAATCTGTTGCTCCGCCACGTCTCGCTGCTGAACCCCTGCGGATGAGTCATCTGCCAACCGTCGGAGCCGCTCAATCTCCCGATTGACTCGACCTAATTCGGTTCGAAAGGTGTGTGATTGGTCATCTTCTTCTCTGCTGGCTCCAGCCTGAAAATTAAATTCACACTCGCTGCAATCCAGATCCTTATGTCGACCCATGAGTGTTGGTGCCATGGAGCCAGTTGGTATCACAAAAGCTTCTGCCTCAAATGCACGAAATAGAAGAGCCAGTGTAAATGCAATGACAAGAGACTCGACTGTTTCTCTTCCAAATCCTAGAGGCCCACGAACAACATCGTGTTGAGTCGGCCCATCCGCAGCCTCATCTAAAAGAGCCGCTGACACCGGCTGCTTCTTTTGGTTTTTCCCATCTACCATCGTGCATTATTCCTTCGACTGAGACCCGAGTGCCTGATCAACAACCTTGCGTACGTCATCATAGGTAAAAGATTTTCTGAGTTTTTCACTGGCATACTCATCATCAAATTGTTGTATCAGCGTACCATTACGATCCCACACCATAACCACGGGGACACTCGTAATGTTCATTTTTTTATACAACGCGTCTGCCTCATCGCGATTGAGGAGGTTCTCAATATCACCCGCTGAAACCTGCTCTAAAAATGTTTTTACTGGCGGGAGCACGTCTTCAGGAACACCAAACCCTTCATAGTCGAAGGAAAGTGATAGACAGGCTACTGTGTCACCATAGTCTTTCTTGAGATCAACAAGCCCTGGAAATTCCTTAATGCATGGTGGGCATGATGTACTCCAGCAGTCGAGGACAACAACCTGTCCACGATGTGACTCAATCCGTTTCACTATTTCGGAATGATCAGCAACGGCAACAGACACAGGATTTGCGACTGGCTGTTGGACGGCGACCTGCGAAACATGATCACTTGGTGGATCACAATACCATCCACAGCCAGTAATCGAAGTTGCACCGACAAACAGCATCAGCCGCTTTTGAAATTGCACGTTTCGTGTCATGCTACAGATCATGTCATCGCCTACTGGACTCTCGTTTGAACATATCCGACATCGACCGCCACATCACTTGGCTGGTCCTCGAGAGCTGGTTGTAGCCTGCCCCGCTTTTCGCAGCAAAGTGAATCTGTCTAACATCGTACGAACCTGTGGATGTTTTGGCATCCGT
>JADHSL010000068.1 GCA_016776925.1 Pirellulales bacterium
GTTTCATACCAAGGTGCTACGGATAGGTGTAAATTGCTCGCCTTGTTGACGCCTTGCCCTTCCTCAGTAGATGCTTTCCTGTAATTCAGAATTATGACAGACCCAGAGAGACCCTTGTTCGTGAGAGCTAACGACAATATAGATACCTCAACAGTGCCCCCACTCCTTACTCAGTGTCTTGTTGCCGAATACTGTGGCACGTTTGGTCTCGTGTTTATTGGAACCGGTGCACTTGTTGTCAATGAAATGACGGGTGGCGATATTACTCATGTTGGTGTGTCACTCTCTTTTGGCTTAACCGTGCTCGCAATGATTTATGCCTTTGGTGATGTGTCTGGGGCTCACATTAACCCGGCAGTGACTGTTGGATTCTGGGCTTCAGGTCGCTTTGATGGACGACGTGTCCCCGGGTATGTTGTGGCCCAGTGTGCGGGTGCCCTTACGGCAAGCGGTGCCGTGCGAATGCTATTTCCGGCTGCTGCATCTCTTGGTGGAACCGTGCCGAGTGGGTCCAGTTCTCAGGCTTTTGTATTGGAAATTATTCTAACTCTTATTTTGATGCTCGTGATCTTGAGCGTCTCTTTTGGTGCAAAAGAAACGGGTATGTTAGCTGGCGTTGCCATCGGAGCTGTGATTGCCTTTGAGGCATTATTTGCAGGTCCAGTAAGTGGAGCTTCTATGAATCCTGCTCGGTCACTCGGGCCAGCAATCATAGCTGGTGAGATTCACTCCCTGTGGGTCTATCTTGTTGCCCCCGTTCTTGGTGCGATACTCGCCGTACCACTCTATTGGGTCATTCATCGTCATCATGCAGCATAATTCAATTTTATCGTAGCTACATAAAAACATCTGGATTTTCAGGAACGAAGGCACGATAAATAAGACACCGTGTTTTTCTGACATGGGATGTTTGACTCTCGTGAGTTAGGCTATTTTCTTTTGGATACTGTGTAATGGA
The DNA here is from genome assembly GCA_016776925.1 of Pirellulales bacterium. Lineage (GTDB taxonomy): Bacteria > Planctomycetota > Planctomycetia > Pirellulales > UBA1268 > UBA1268. Next base: position 959 of record JADHSL010000068.1, read on the forward strand.
TGTGAGTGCGGACAATTTTTCGGGAACTAGGTAACAACATGACGAGCAAAATAGTAGCAGCAGTTCTTTACGGGATATGTTTTTTGGGCGTGGGTTTTCACGCTGCGAATCAGTCGCTCGCCGAAGAAGTAGCGATTCCAGGTTTTGTTCCTGGAGATACGCAGCCTGACACAAACCCTCCAGCGGTACGTTACAAGGATGGGTGGCTTGTGCCTTACGAAGAAACCATTCCAGGGTCGGACGTTACATTCCAAATGGTTCCAGTTCCGGGGGGCAGCTTTCTCTTAGGAAGCCCCGGCGATGAAGTTGGTAGAGAAGATACTGAAGGACCACAAGTTGAGGTTGCGGTTTCACCATTTTGGATGGGTGCTTGTGAGGTGACCTGGGAAGAGTACAAGGTATTCATGAGCATGCTTGATCTGTTTACAGCACTTGAGAGTTCTGGTGTGCGTCTCGTAACAGAAGAAAATGAAGTTGATGCAGTAACGGCCCCATCAGCTCTTTATGACCCTACGACAACATTTATAAATGGCGAAGAGCCGCAGCAGCCAGCTGTAACAATGACGCAATATTCTGCCCGGCAGTACACAAAGTGGCTCACTGGCTTGACCGGTCGTTTTTATCGTTTGCCCGCAGAGTCAGAATGGGAGTACGCCTGCCGTGCTGGTACGAAGAGTCCTTTTTCTTTTAGCGACACGGATTCATTTGGTGACTATGCATGGTTTGTTGACAATTCTGACGACACAACACATCCCGTGGGAGAAAAAAAGTCAAACCCATGGGGGCTGTTTGATATGCATGGCAATGTTTCAGAATGGGTCATTGATGAAATGACAGAAGATGGCTACGCCAATGTAGCCGCGCTACCGCAGCCAGTGACCGCGGAAGACTCTATTCGTTGGCCAACGGATCTGGAATCACGAGTGGTTCGCGGAGGTGCTTATTTCGACGAGCCTTCACAATGCCGTTCGGCGGCACGGCGAGGGTCTGAAGATGAAGCCTGGAAGGATGTCGACCCGAATCTTCCAAAGAGCCCCTTCTGGTATACAGAGGAACCGGCGTTGGGTATCGGCATGCGTCTGGTACGACCTGTTGATATCCCGTCTACGACCGAAGAGAAATCTCAGTGGTGGAAGGCAGATGTCGAAAGCATCGAGTTTGACGTCAATGACCGAGTTTCACAGGGTCGTGGTGCACGTGGAATTGCCGATGAATCACTTCCTAAGGAAGCAAAAGAACTGGGGTTCGCCAACTAATCAGCGATGGGGCCTCTGCGATAGGGGCTCTGGGTGTGCAGTGGGCACAGGCCTTCGGAATGTATCTGTCACTTTTTACAGGGATACGACTTGTTCTGAAATATTCTGAATATGTTTCGGGGCCTAGCCTAATAGGAAGTTACGGTCTTGTGATGTGTGCATCTTCAACATGTTATTCCTGGCTGTGAGAGATCTTCGCTTCTTCGGCGGTTTGTCTGTTCTCAGAAAATTCTCTCAGTAGAGTGCACGGGCAGAACGTTTCAAAAAGAGGAGCGGTAAGTGGTAGCAGTTCGAGATGGGGGTTTGTCAGAGCACGAGGGAGAGGTGTCGGCCGGCACGAGCCCAGTCATTACGGGCGTTCATACCGCTTTGGTAGATGTTCCACTTGGCCAACGAACAATTACGGATAGCCAGTCCAGCGTGCAGTCCGTTGAATTCCTGCAGGTGTCCATTGAGACCGATGCAGGAATTACAGGATATGGTTTCAATTGGAATTACACCCGCGGCCTGCGATCCGTACAGGTGATGATCGACGACTGCTTTGCTCCTGCGGTACTCGGCATGCCAGCTTTTGATCGGAATGCGGCATGGCAAGCCATGCACGCAACAACACATTTTATTGGAAGGGTTGGCGTTGCTCAGGTTGGCCTCTGCGCAATGAATCTTGCACTGTGGGACATTCAGTTGAAGGCAGAGGAAGTGCCGCTGTGGCGGCATCTTGGTCCTGTCAAAGATCGTGTGAAGGCGTACAACACTGATGGTGGCTGGTTGACGTGGACGACAGACGAGGTGATTGACGACATGCGCCGCATAATCGATCGAGGGTTCGATGCGGTCAAAATGAAACTTGGGCGTTCAGATCCGAAAGAAGATTTCCAGCGGGTGCGGGCAGTGCGGCAGGCAATTGGAGACGGGATCAAGTTAATGGTTGATGTGAATACAGTCTGGGATTTGGAAACTGCCATTCAATGGGGCAAGCGGCTTGAAGAATTGAACGTCGAGTGGCTCGAAGAACCACTGCACCCCTTTGATGTGCGATCGCACGCTGCACTTGCCAAAGCGATACGGATCCCCATCGCAATCGGGGAAACTGTCTATACGGTGTACGGCTTTCGTGAATACATTGACCAGCAGGCCGCAGCTGTTTTGCAGGCTGATGTGACAAAACTGTCCGGGATCGAAGAATGGCTTGAAGTAGCCGCACTTGGTCAGACACACGGTTTGCCGGTTATTCCTCACACGAACGTTCAGCAGAATGTCCACGCCCAGCTCGCAGCGGCAACGATAAACACACCGATGATTGAATGTTGTTATGAATCACTCTTTGATATCTGGGAGAATCCCGTTCGTGTAGTCGATGGCTATTACACCCTTCCCGAAGTTCCAGGAATCAACGGGAAGCTGACAGATACGGTTCTTAAAAAATTTCGAGTGTGTTGACATGAATCTGTTATGACGTGGGTGTATGGAGAAAATCCATTCGATGTTGAGTGAGTCAATATTTTCAGACCGAATAACTCCTGTCTTCCTTTTTAAGGTGTCTAGACGAATGAAGAAAAGTTTTTGTATGCGTTCTGTGGTATGTGCTCTCCTTTTCACTCTCTCGCTGTGTGTACCCACAGCTTTTGCCCATGATGAATCGCCTAAATCGAATCGGCATGGTGTGAATACTGAAATGGTTACTCAGGTTAAAGCATGGTTGAAACTACTGACTGAAGAGCAGCGTGAGTCAGCGTGCTTTCCGTTTGAGAGTGACGAGCGATTGAACTGGCACTTCGTGCCACGTGAGCGATTGGGACTACCGCTAAAAGCAATGGATCTCAAGCAGCGACGAGCGGCCTACAGGCTTATGCAGACTGGGCTCAGTCACCAGGGATATCTGAAGGCAACAACGATCATGAGCCTGGAAAGCATTCTGCGTGAACTCGAAAAAGATCGCCCTGGTAATGAAGATCGTCGTGATCCTGAGAAGTACTGGTTCTCAGTTTTTGGTGTTCCGTCAGAGACTGAGCCGTGGGGATGGCGACTGGAGGGCCATCACATCTCGATTAATTTCAGTTCAGTGTCTGGGGCCGTTGCTGCAGCAACACCTCTCTTTCTCGGGTCGAGTCCAGCAGAAATTCGGACTGGACCTCGGGCTGGCCAGCGAGTGCTTGCAGCTGAAGAGGATATGGCACGGAAGCTGATTGTTTCTCTGCAGGGCAATCATGCGGAGAGATCAGTGATCGCTTCGGAAGCACCGGATGAGGTGTTGACGGTGCCTGATGCATCACTGGATCTGGGAGAGCCGCAAGGAGTGTCCGAAGAAGAGATGGATTCTATTCAGCAGGCGTTGTTTCGACGGTTGGTTGAACAGATTGTACGGACGCTTCGTGGTGAATTAGCCGATGATGTGCTGGCAGGAATCTCAGACAATGAGTGGAAGGAGTTGTCGTTTGCGTGGGCAGGGAGTTTTGAGCGAGGCCGGGGGCATTACTATCGAATTCAAGGCCCTTCATTCATTATCGAATATGACAACACGCAGAATGAAGCCAATCACGCTCACGTAGTATGGCACTCATTGGACAATAACTTTGGGCTCGATGCTCTTCGGCGGCATTACGAAAGTCAGCATGACCAGCCGCAGGCCAGCGTTAATAAAAAAAACTAACCCTAGGTTGTTGGTTTAAAGGATCGCTTTTCGGTCTGATCAAGAATGAGATCAAAAGCCTGTCGCTCTTGTTCCCCCGCAGTTTTCGTCACGAGCGGCCGAAGTGATTCAAGCTGTCGTTGAACGTCCTCTGCATCGAGCAGATGAAGTCTGCTAAAGAGAATGGCAGCTTCAATCACTGCATGAGCAGCCCTGTTGAAGCCCCGGAATGGACGGTTGAAGTGTGACTTTTGTATGCGTGCGTGCAGCCGACACCGCTCTCCGGTTGTGTCTGCTTTTTCAATACAGAACTCAAACGCCTCGCAGGCATCTTCAAGGATCCATCCGCTGACTGTATCAGCCGGACGCGTTTGAGGGAGTTTATCTGGCATCCCGGTCACGGCCTTGGCAAAGAGTAGAACATCATCAGTGAGATGGAAGACGCCCTCTGACTGGGATGTAAGGAGGCTGCCTGTCCTGCTGCCTTGGAAGGGCTTGAGGATGAGGTGAGTCATGGATCGAGGGTCAGCAACTTCAGGGCCCATTGCGGCAATATGAACATCATCATCCGCTGTTCTCGTTGTAAGAAGGCCTTCGAGAATCACAGAAACCGAACCTCATGGGGACTCGTGGGGAAGAGGAAAAATCAACTGTTTTGTGAGATGTCGAAATCAAAACATATTTTGAGTTTACACTGGTTTTATGATAGATGCCTCGCTTACCGGAGAACGCATTCATTTCGTTACAGGGAAATTGTCGGAGCATGCGCTGCGAAACATGCTTGAGCGGCTGGCTGGCCAGATCGGATTTCAGCCAACGGTTCAGGTCCTGAATATTACTGTTGCAGCGTTAATGACAACCGACTGGATTGCCCGGCGGATTGAAGTCCCGGAGGGCACCGATCGTGTAGTTATTCCTGGACTGTGTAAGGGTGATATGGCGTTGCTCGAGCAAAAAACAGGTGTGCCTGTCGAGCGAGGCCCGGAAGACTGCCGGCGGCTCGACGAGTGGTTTGGTCAAAAGCGACAGGATTTAGATGATTATGGCGAGCACAATATTGAGGTGATCGCGGAGATCAATCACGCCAACCGGTTTTCACACAAAGAACTTTTTGCAGAGTCCACTCGATTGCGATTAGCAGGAGCCGATGTGATTGATGTTGGCTGTACACCGGGTGAGTCATGGACGGATATTGGCAACGCCATTGCCATGCTTGTGGATGAAGGGTTCCGAGTTTCTGTTGATAGCTTTGAGCCAGGTGAAGTTTTGTCGGCAACACAGGCTGGCGCGTCGCTTGTCCTGTCAGTCAACTCGAGAAACGTAGAGGCTGCTGGCGACTGGGGTTGTGAAGTTGTTGTCGTGCCAGACGAGCCGTCGACTCTCAAAGGGTTTGATGAAACGATCGCACGGCTCGAGGTGTTGGCTGTTCCCTGTAGGCTTGACCCTGTCCTTGAGCCGATCGGTTTTGGATTCGCGGCAAGTCTTGGCCGGTATCTTGATGTGCGCAAGAGATATCCAAAGTCTGAAATGATGATGGGTATTGGTAATCTGACGGAACTGACAGATGTCGATTCAGCCGGCATCAATACACTGCTTCTCGGCTTTTGTCAGGAGACGGGAATCCATTCTGTGCTTACGACTGAAGTGATCTATTGGTCGAGGAGTAGTGTCAAAGAATGTGATCTCGCTCGCGCGCTTGTCTATCATGCAGTTACGAACAAAACACTGCCAAAGCACGTAGAGCCACAGCTCGTTACGCTTCGGTCCGGGAAGCAGCAACTTCATGGTGATGAGGCACTCGAACAGTTGGCTCTGGCAATTCGTGATCCAAATTTCCGAATATTTGCTGAACGTGGTGAGGTTCATCTGGTTGGGAAGCATCTTCATCTGGCTTCACGGGATCCGTTTCAACTTTTTTATCAGTTGGCGGCTCACGATCGAACCGACGTGGACCCCAATCATGCCTTTTACCTTGGGTATGAAATGGCGAAAGCAGTTACAGCACTCACACTTGGAAAAGACTATCGCCAGGATCAGGCCCTCGATTGGGGATACCTGACGGAATCGGAAATTGGATGTGGCCCATCAGATGCTGCAGCGCGTGTGGCTGGTCCTCGTAAGAAAACCTATAAGGCTCCGGAATAATAAACCTTGAGCATCGTATGAAGCTAGAAAATATCTATCACTGGTACACCGCCTCGGGTGCCTTGGTTGCGGAGTTGCCTCCAGAGACTGAATTGGAGAGGCTGATGCACGGCCTTGCTCCACTTGGTGGGCTGGTTTGTTTCGACAGCAGTTCGGCAGCATCCGACGGTCTTGCCTATGGCGTGAACACTAAACAGGCTGAAGGCGACCTTTCCCTTGATCGATTTTCTTTTGTGGCGGCAGATCCGATTGAAAGTTTTGTGGTGCCTGGTTGTGCCGATCCGGATGATGCTGAATCGATACGAAAGGTCTTACGACAAATGAAAAGTCGTATGGCTGGCTTTTCATGCCAGACTATCCCGGGACTACCTCCGTTTCAGGGCGGTTTAGCAGGAATGCTGTCTTTTGACGCTGGTCTGGCACTCTTGGGCGTTGAATATGAAAAAAGTAATCACTCGGAAACTCCTCTCGTGCAGTTTGGTATCTACGATGTCGTGTTTGCGTTTGATCACAAGCAGGGAAAGGTCTGGGCCATTTCCCAGGGTGTGCCCAGTCATACACCAGCAGAACGACGATCTCAGAGTCGGGAGCGTTTTGAAAAACATGTGTGTGCATTTGAAGGAAGGCACAATTCATCTTCTGGGCCATTGCTCGTGCCTACGAGTCAGGCATCTTCGTCTCGTTTGTATCCACTTCCTGGAAGTGATGGTGTTTTTTCAACCCACTCTTCTTCGACATACGCAAACATGGTGCAGTCGGGCATCGATCTGGTTCGAGCCGGTGACATTTTTCAAGTCAATCTCGCACAGCAGTTTTCTGTCGCTGGGTCGTTTAATCCACTGGAAATTTACAAAAAGGCTCGGGTGTGCAATCCAGCACCCTTTGCCGGCTACCTCGATTTTGGTGACGCTGCCATTGTGAGTATGTCTCCTGAACGATTTCTCAAGGTGACGCGAGGTTCCGTCTCGATGCATCCCATCAAAGGCACGCGTCGCGTGCTTTCTCGACCAGAAGCAGATCTCTATGCGAGTGCTGATTTGCACTCGAGTGAAAAAGATCGAGCTGAGAATGTCATGATCGTGGACCTTGTTCGGAACGATCTTTCACGTGTCTGCGAACCGAAAAGTGTTGTTGTAGAGGCGCTCTGTCGCCTCGAACGATTTCGATATGTCCAGCACCTTGTTTCGGTCGTGTCCGGGCGACTTGTTGCTGGAGCAAGTGCCCTTGATGCAGTGCTTGCGGCGTTCCCTGGCGGAAGCATAACAGGTGCTCCGAAGTACCGGGCCTGTGAGATCATCTGCCAATTAGAGGAGAATGAGAGAGGGCCTTATTGTGGAACCCTCGGCTATGTCGGTTTCGACGGGAATGCGGACTTAAACATTCTCATCCGTACATTTGTGGTTGGCGAGAACAACATTACGTTTTCAGCGGGTGGTGGCGTGACCGTCGGGAGCGATCCAGCAATGGAGTATGCAGAGAGTCTTCATAAAGCAGAGGGAATGCTGTCTGTGTTTGAGTCCACTGCTGCGGGGGGCTCTCTATGATTGTTATTCTCGATAATCGAGACAGTTTTGTTTTTAATCTGGCACGGTATTTTGTACTTCTTGGCGCCCAGGTGAAAGTGTTGCCGAGCCATGAAACCGATCTTGAGGAAATACAATCAGCGAAGCCACAAGCACTTGTCATATCACCTGGCCCGTGCACACCAAAAGAAGCAGGTGTTTCGATAGCATGTGTTCAGAAGTTTCGGGGAATCATTCCGATACTGGGAGTTTGTTTAGGTCATCAGGTGATCGTTGAAGCACTCGGTGGAACTGTTCTCGCGAGCAATGATCCACGGCATGGTCGGATGAGCCATGTTACGCACGACTGTACGGACATGTTTTCAGGAATTCCTAATCCAATGCCTGCGTGTCGATACCATTCTCTGATTGCCGAAGAACAATCCCTGCCGCAGGCACTGCAGGTGACGGCACGGACGCAGGATGGTGTGATCATGGCCGTTGAGAATCCAAAAGAACATCTCTACGGTGTGCAGTTTCATCCCGAGTCAATACTTACGCAAGGAGGCTTTCGTCTCCTTGCTAATTTTCTCTCGACCGCCGGAATGGTTGTGGATAGTGGACTCCTCAAGCAGCTTGATAGGTCGGTTTGCGAGCAGGCTGGATGTGTCACGGCGGCGGTGGATGGCAACCAGGCTCGTGTTGTCACATTTTGAAGGCTTGGTAAGCAGCAGAGTCCGAGACAGTGCCTTTGAGAGTGCCTCTATTACCAGCACCGCTGCCTTGCTAGCAGGCGAGAAAGCTGACCGGAGAGATTCAGCGAGAAGTTGTGATTGTCGTGAAAGTAGAGTTTCTCATGCAAATCACGCAGTCCTCCAGCCTTCTCTCGGTTTTGGCACGGTCTTTGCATTCAGATAATGACGTCGCCTAGGTATGCAACACATTGATGCAGTGTGGCGACAGGGCAGGACGCCGTTCCTGCTTTCTTTTCAACACTTCAGTCAGGCGGAGGCTTGCTATGAAATTTATAGGGGATCGTTGGCTTTCTAGTCTGCTCATTGGAGCAGCGTTAACACTTGTGGTAGGAGTCGTGATGACTGCCACCGCACCTGTGGCTTGCGCCCAGGAAGAGGAGGGTGCGGAATCTGCTCCAGTTGCAGAGGAACCAGCTGCAGCAGAACCAGCTGCAGCAGAACCAGCTGAAGGAGATGCTACTGCTGAGGCATTATCTTCTTACATTGCTGAAACAGATTACACGATCAACACCCTGATCATGTTTATCTGTGCGGTCCTCGTCATCTTTATGCAGGCCGGGTTTGCAATGGTTGAAATAGGACTTAATTCCGCGAAGAATGCGGTGAATATCCTTTCAAAAAATGTGATGGATCTCTGTGTAGGGGTTTTGTTGTATCTGTTTATCGGCTTTAACCTTATGTATCCCGGAGATGGATGGGTTGTTGATGGATGGTTGGGTGGTTTCACACCAGGTGTCGTTGCCTCTGATGGCACTGACTATGGTGATTACAGTTCCTACGCCGACTTTCTGTTTCAGGTTGCTTTCGCAGCGACTGCAGCGACCATTGTCTCAGGTGCTGTTGCCGGACGTATGAAGTTTTCAGCATATCTCGTCTACAGTGCAATTTTGACTGGTCTGATTTATCCAATTAGTGGTGCCTGGAAATGGGGTGGCGGATGGTGTGATGCCATGGGCTTCCAAGATTTTGCGGGAAGTGTTGTGGTACATGCCGTTGGAGGTTTTGCCGCTCTCGCTGGTGCGATCTTCCTTGGGCCACGTATCGGTCGCTTTTCGAAAGAGGGAAAAAGCTCTCCAATACCGGGGCACAATATCTCATTTGCAGCCCTCGGCGTGTTTATTCTTTGGGTCGGCTGGTATGGGTTTAATCCAGGTAGTCAGCTGACTTATGCTGGAGCTGCAAACGCAAATGCGACGACCTATATCGCTCTGACAACAACCTTGGCTGCTGCTGCAGGTGCTGTAGCGGCACTCATCACGGCATGGGGTCTGTTTGGGAAGCCTGATCTCACGATGGCACTTAATGGTGTGCTCGGTGGCTTAGTGGCAATCACAGCAAATTGTGATCGTGTGTCACAGCCTGAGTCACTCATCATCGGTGCTATCGGTGGAGTCCTGGTTGTCATGGGTGTTCTTCTTCTTGAGAAGCTGAAGATTGATGACCCGGTTGGTGCCTGGCCTGTTCATGGCCTCTGTGGTGTCTGGGGCGGACTCGCCACAGGTATCTTTGGTGATTTGCCAGATGGGATTGAAACCGTCGGTGCATTCTTCACTGTTCAGTTAATAAGTACGGTTGCTATCTGTGCCTGGGCGTTCATCACAATGTCTATTGTGTTTGGCGTCTTGAAAGGTATGGGAATGCTTCGGGTGTCACCTGAAGTAGAGCAGTCAGGTCTTGACCTTGAGGAACACGGAGTTCGTGCATACCCCTTGGGTGCCGAACCCTCTTAAGCCCAGAAGGATGCCCCAATGGCCTGGGCGGGCATTCCGCCTTGCTCTCCCAGGCCGGGGTGTTTCCTTAATGGAAACATTCGGTAGGCGGCTGTGATATCCATTGCCGTGGGTGATCGAAAGATTGCCCACGGCAATTTTTTTATTTCAATCAGGCTACCTATTTTTGGTTTGTTCGGAAGCCGCCATTTATATTCATAATCTGTCCAGTGATGAAACTCGCCTGTGGAGAAATGAGCCATTGAACAGCGTCGGCAATGTCTTCAGTTTCTCCCCAACGCTCGAGTAGACATTCTCGGACCGCTCGCTCGTGCCACTCCTTGCTGGCCTGATCACCCCAAGCGGTTTTAATCCAGCCGGGAGCTACGCAGTTTACTCGAACATGCGGTGCAAGGGACTTTGCGAGGCTCTTTGTGAAAGCCATGACGGCACCCTTGATTGTGCCAAATAACTCTCCGCTATCGCCCTCCATGCCAGTGGCAGCCTGATCCCATCCTGTTGTGACGATGGAGCTGCCAACATGTCTCTTGAGCACGTTCCCAAGACCTCTGCCGAGTAAAAGTGTTGATCGGACATCCGTGTCATAGAGAAGTTGAAGCTTGTCTTCGAAGGGAAGTGATGCAGACGATCCGGTCAGCGTGTCGGCTCCGGCAATAAGACAGGCAGCATGAAGTGTCGGGCATGTCTTGGTTACGGCTGCAATCAGTTCAGCGCAGCCATCAGATGTTGCAATATCTGTAAGGAACACGCCGGCAACGCTGCCAGTCGAACGTCTGATTTCCTCAGCTACCTGTTGGGCAGCATCTGCATTGCGGCCATGGAGAGCTACTGCTGCTCCAGACTCTGCTAGTCGGATGGCAACCGCACGCCCAATACCACTCGTGCTGCCGGTCACAAGAACGGTCTGTCCAATCATGTCATTCATTGCTACTCGCCCTTTTTGTTTTGTTGAGTAGCATCTTCGGGCAGTGCAGCCTTGCGTCGAGCCGTGTTGCGTCGAATGGAGACTTCATAACAAGCAGCCTCTTCTGCGTTTCGGACGAGAAGATTGGTGCCACTGACGCACAGGGTGTTCCAGGTTTGTCCATCAAGTGCCGCAAGGCGAGCCAGCACAGTAGGTTTTTCATGTGTTGCCTGTACGGCAACAACTTCTCCAGATTCAGCCTGAATAAGTAGAACGTTACCAACCCGAAGAAGCTGTCCCTGTCCGTAGCGTCCTTGCTTCCACATGCGTGTCCCGGAAGAAAGTTGGACGCATTCGAGAATGCCATCGGAAAGTCCGTACGCATACCCATTATAAATGGCAACATTGGTGAACTTGGTCTTGAGGAGATTTGACTGGCGCCAGATTGGCTCGATGCTCCAGATGCCACCGGTGTTTGTAAGCGAAAAGACTGCCGATCCAATGCCGTACCCTTTGGAAATAAACAGTTTGCTCGCGTCAAGGAGATGTGGTTGCGAACAGCTCGCATCCGAATTTGAATGTCCCGGCCATTCGCATTCCCAGAGTTGATCACCTGTTGGGAGATCGTAGGCAGCTATGTGGCCTTCATTCACGGTGATTACGGCACTTTGACCGTTCAAGCTGAGTGTCTGAGGTGACGCGTAGGCGATTTGTTCCGTACCGGCCAGCCATACCTGATCCCCTGTCGTTCGGTCGTAGGCGACAAGAGAAACGTAGGGCGACGTTGCGGGATCAAGATTGCCGTCATTGACGTCTTGAGTGTCCGAGGCTTTTCTCGGGCCGCCGGCAGGGACAATGACCAGTTTGTCCGTGACAAGTGGAGAGCCTGATCGTCCCCAGGCAACTGCCGCGGCGTGTGTTGCTCGATCAATGCCCAGATCAGCAACAATATCTTTTCTCCACAGGACCTTGCCCGTGCTGCCTTGGATGGCGTGGAGCCAGCCAGTTGCACCCGTGGCGTAGACAACTCCATCGCGAATGGTCGGTGTCGATCGCGGGCCAATTCCACCAAGGACTGTTTCATGCCGTGCTGGAACAGAAACAGCCCACTCTGGTTCACCGGTTGCAAGTGCGTAGCAAGTAATGGATTCGTCCTCCCCTCTCTGCTCCAGCGTGACGGCGTGGCTGCCATATGTGGCAAAGCCGCTCCAGCCTGCTCCAATGGGTCGTTTCCATATGCATTGCGGTGGGTTGGCCTTCCAATTTGTATCCAACTCAATGCCATCAAGACTCGCTGTTCCTTCAGGGCCAAGGAAGCGGGGGAAGTCATCGGATGTTGCCGTCCACCCGGAAGACACGTTCTTGTTGGTGGTCTGTTTCGCAATGGTGGCAGCCGAAGGCAGCAGAGCATCACGTCGGGCCTGCCACCGGAAAGCAAACTGTGGCACGAGGTCACCGCTTACACCGTCAATACGAAGAAGAGCCAGAGCAAGAAGAACTGAGATGACAAGAAAGGCAGTGACGCTCTTTTTCACACGTGGCTGAAAAGTACTTTCCCTGAGAAACCAGATAAAAAGAGAAACCAAACCAGTGAAGGCCAGGATAAGGGTGATGATATTGCGTACCGCTTGATCAATTACGTCACCAACGAGGACTTCAAGCCAGCCGTATCGAACCAGCGCGATCGCTGCCACGAGAGATGCCAGCGTCACCCAGACTTTTGTTGTGGGTACGATCTGACGAGGTGGTGGCACGGAGTCCCCTTCTGAGGCGGGGAGAGTTGATGTCATAAGATTTGTTGTCTTTTAGAAGATCGATTATTTCCGCTGCTCTGAAAGGCGGTATACAGCGGATTCTATACGGATGTTCTACAGGTGCTGGTTCCAGTTGGGCAATATCATGGAACTTTCGTCATAACCGGATTCACCGGAATGCAGGCGGTCAAACATCGGTTAGACTTGGTGGACGGTCTATCATTTGATCTCAGCATCTCATGTGAGGTGATTTGCAAGCTGTGGCTGGTCTTATACCACCTGTGGCAGAATGACACCGCTTCATACAATTACAGAAACCGATTCGTGGTCCCTCCCATGGTCGAGCCAATACCAACTATGCCTGATCCCTCGACAAAAAAGGTCACTGCTTCAGGGCCATCAACGCTGTCTGTGCATGCTGGAGAAGCGCGGGTGAAGCCAGGCTTTTCGATCACAGACCCGATCTTTGCTGCATCAACATATACATTCCCTGATACCCAGGCGATCGTTGACTTTCTTGAGCAAGGCCAGCCTCGTGAGGAGTATGGACGATACGGCAATCCGGGCGAGCGAGTTGTTGAAGACAAGTTAGCGGCGCTTGATGCTGGTGAAGCCAGTGTGCTTTTCGCGAGTGGCATGGCGGCATTCGTGGGTCTTTTAATGGCTCATGTTGATGCAGGAGATGACATTGTCTTCTTTGACGAGTGCTATCATCGCAGTCGTGAGTTCTGTCGGCGTCACCTGACT
>JADHSL010000069.1 GCA_016776925.1 Pirellulales bacterium
TCATCTTTTCTTCAGATAACGGCGGAGGCCAGAGCAACGCTCCTCTCCAAGGCGGAAAAGCCAAAATGTGGGAGGGTGGCTTACGCATTCCAATGATTGTGGCCGGGCCTGGAATTGCAGCGAATTCGCAATGCGATCAGCCAGTAGCACAGTGGGACTATCTCACAACAATGCACGATCTTGCTGGCAGCAAGGCTGCGTTACCAAATGATTTGGATGGAATTAGTTTGCGACCCGTTTTTGAGAACGGCAATGATGGGACGCTCGCCACACGTGACACCGGTTTCGTTTTTCACTTCCCTGCACACTACACGGTACCAATTACCGCATTCAGAAGCGGTGATTGCAAACTGATGCGACATCTCAATTCGGGTGAAATCAAGATGTTTAATGTCGTAAAAGATATGGGTGAGACAAATGATCTGACGAAACAAATGCCTGAGAAAACGGCAGAAATGGCGCGGCAATTGGATGCGTATCTTCAAAAGGTAGGCGCATGGACAATGGATGAGGTCTACGCGACCCGGACGGAAGAGCTTGAAAAGTGGACTTTAGAAAACCAACTCAAAGTTGATCAATTGAATAAGAAGTTGAACGAAACAGGCCTGTCACAAGAAGACCGTCTTGAACTCAGCAAAAAGCTGAAAGAAAGCACGGCAAAAATAAAGCACTGCAAAGAAAATCTTGAAAAACTCAATCTGGATCGAAATTCGGACCTTTGGTTCTAGAAGGTCATAACCAGACAAGCACACTTGGGCTTGATGCGATTTAAATCCATAAGATTCTTTTCCTCAATAAAGCGAATGCTAAAGCGATTTACATGCCGTGCAGGCCAAACTAACTTTGCAAAGCATTACGTTCAATCAGTTCGAATTACCCCTTGAAATTTGCTCCCACGGCAATGGCGACCCCGAGACGTCTACTGTATCTTTCTCATAGCGAATCGTTGTCCATTCACCCTTGAGTGGAAGTCGGATTTCCATCCATTCCCAGGTGTCTGGCAGGGCTGGACGCACAAGCAATTTATTCTCAGGGATGGAATACTCGAGCCCACCTAACCCTTCAAGGTACAACAGGATTTTTCCAGCATTGAAGTTAGAATACTGGTCTCCAAAAAGCGTGCGGTCACGGCGGTACGCCTCTGGTGCAACAGGAATATTCCATTCTTCGTGCCAGTTGTAATTGCCAATGTGATTGAGTGTCAGCTCCGGGGCAACGGAAAGGCCTTGGCAAAACATTCCATCGAGCATGAAGTAGGCCGTATCTGGCGTATACCCAAAGGAATGATCGACTTTCGTGTCGAACTCCTGCATGGATTGTTTTGACATCGCAAGTGGAAAAAACTCACCAAAGAAACCCTTCTCACGATCAATCGCCCAGTGCTGCACCATTTCCTCGGCATATTCTCTTGGAAAATACGGCGAACGCATTGCCCAAAATGAGTTTGTCCCAATCAGCCCACTCTTTGGACCTGCGAAATACTTCTCTATACCATTCATCTCCCACCGCTGATCAAACATAAGTCGAACATGGTCAGGATCAGTACGCACCAGGGACTGCCAGTGCTTCACATCTGCTTCTTTCCCAAGAACCGACGCCATGCGAGCAAGTGTTTCAGCCACCTCGAATTCATTCATCGCAAAATTTGTGAGCCTCTTGCGAAAAAGTTTCTCAAAATGATCTTCATAACTTGCTCGAAGAAACTCAACGTCACCCGTATGCTCATAAATCTGCCACGCACCAAGAACATGCTCAGACATTTCTCCACCATACGCACCACTATGCCAGGATGTTCCCTTGTTGTCAGAAAGCATACGAATGCCATTGGGCAGTTCACGAAATCGGTTGTTTGCAGTGAGGTGCTTCCATGTCAGAACATTTCCGTAGCCGTAGTGAGCCTTATCAGCGGCCCACGCCCCAACTTTTATTTGAAACATCGCGTCATAACGATGAAGGCCAAGAAAATTGTTCACTGCCGTCTGTGTGTGGCTCTCCATCTCCCATCCATCGCCTATATCAATTGAATACATCAGGTAAAGAGACCAAAGATAGTAGTAGATATCTACAAACTTGTTATCGGGACAACGAAACCAAGGAATTTCATCATTCAGGAGTTGGTTCATATATGTTGTTTTCTCAGCAAGGGCATCCGCATGATGATCAATCATGTCATGGCCAGCCTGTATTGCCGTGTCTTCATCATCGTGCATTGCCCAGGAGACAACAGCGCCTTTGGAATCACACGGAATTGAAAACGTGTAGTGCATAACTCCCTTGTCATCTTTCTCAAGAACAAGGCTTGCGAGTTCAGTTGAAGCACTCAGGACCGTAGTCATACCTGAATACACAGATGGGCCAATGCGTTCGGAGCCGCCGGGATCCGGACGAGATTTTGTCGTGCCAGCCTCAGTAATCAGTATCGATCGTTTTGAATCATCAAGCCTGGCAGCAGCCTGCGACGAGACACTATTCCGCGTAAACAAACTCTGCCCGGTGAACTGAAGAGTGACTGGCTTTGACGCAGTGATAATTGAAGCCGCTGCATCATTACTACCGATAAACTTCTGCTCTCGAATCGTGATGCCATCAAGGTCGTATTCACAAATGACTTGATCGGGCCGCCACCGCATGATGCGTGGCTTGGGTGTCTCATAGGTCTTTCCATTCACGATGACACTTCCATACAACACACGGGTGTCTTTGTAGAATTCCCAACTCATATAATCATTGCCAGTACCGGTATTCTCTGTGCCAGTGATCTCACTTTGCACACGTGCGGCACCACGAGCGCGAAGGTCGTGATAGAAGGGATGAGTGAGGCCTATGGTTTCATCCTCAATGGTCCTCCAACTCGCATGAAACCCACCAACGTAGTAAGTCACATTGCCTGCAAGAAAACCGTGCTTACGACCTTGGATATCGTGCTCAAGACGGCTGCAATAATCTGTGAACGCTGGCCGTTCACTCGCCATGAGCTGCGTGTTGGCCGATAGGTGACCGACGCAGCACATGACAAAAAAGAGGGCTGCAGAAAAGAAGTGATTAGAGAATTTTAGAATGGGCATAAATCTAGAGCTTGAGGACGTGGGTAGGGATGACCAATTAATGTAGGGATACTTGCAGAGGACTATTCAGATCATTGCTTTGAGCAACTCGTTTTCCATCAACCCATACAAATAGCTTGCTTTGCATGCCGGGAGTCGTTGAAGACCAATCTTCTTTCCAAAGAATATCGATGTCGTGGCCATGATATCGAAGGTCCCCGAGGTAGAAGAATTTCCATTTTGTTTTTGGTAGCAGAGGGTGAATCTCAAAACTGTCGCCATGACTGCCCTGAAACCCAATGAGATCTTCAATGAGCACATCAGGAAATGTTGAGTGAAAGTAATCTTGAACATCACCAAACCCTTTTCCCATGGCAGGCAAACTTTGCACAACGTCACCGCCACCGGGCATTCGGTATCCTCCAGTACGGGGTAGATACCACTCGCCAATACTGCGGCGGCGCCCATGAAGTTCGACATACTGGGTTACATGGTCATACAGAAGCTGACGATCTTCTTCACTGATGGCACTTCGAATTGCTTTATAGTCCCGGAGGTACTTGGCGTACGCTTTATAGACAACAGAGTTTTGGAAGGGCCATCCGCGACCATTCCAGCCATATGACATCTCATTAAAAAAGTCATGCCTATATTCGGTGGTGGACATACCAAACGGTTGCCGGAATCCCATTTCATCACCGAACTGCTTCCATGCAATATCGTATTGACTGTCATCATGAGGGAGCATGGAGAAATACCACGGTGTGTAGCCGACTGTTTCTCGAACAAGGCTTAACTGATCGACAACACCTCCCGTGTGCAGGTTGTCTCCAGCAAGACGCGAATAGAAAAAGGGGTCATCTATCGCCCCACGTTTCTTGTAAAAAACAAAGGCATCCTCAGGTGAAGGATGGTGCCACAGTGAATCAAGAATGTTCTTCTGAAGTTCGGCTGCTCGCTTCGCATACACATCAGCTTTTTGGCTGGAAGAGTGGCCACCGTCTTCTGCCGCCTGAAGGGAGTAGAGATTGGCAAGCGAATGAAGATTTCCGTACATATAACAATTCAGTGACGGACGGACCGTAAAACAGTTTGGGTAGCTGTTTGGATTTTTTGTTTTTCTTTCACCGTCTTTATCGATATACCAATCATGATTTCCGCCAAAAGGCTGCGGCTGCGTTTGATAATTATCGAGTTCATAGGCTTGCGGATAGACAAACGGCTTGCTTTTTAAGCCTTCATTGAATGCTGCTTGCCACCCTTTTCCATCTGTAAAGTACCGCCGCCAGCGTTCTTCGCCTTTATAGGGATCTTCCCTATTCAGCTCTGCTGTATAGTCAGAAAAACTTCCTTCGGAAGCAATTAAACCAAGCGTGGTTGAGATCGTGAACTCATTGGCATCGTACATATCAAGGCACTTGTAGAGACCGTGCGTCGTGGTCTGAGGAGCATTTACTCCGAAGATGAGATCCCAGATTTCCTGATGACGTTCCATGGATGGAAGCAATCGGTCTCGCCATTGAGCGTCGGGGTGTATTTTCAGCATCGCTTCAGAGGCATCAATCATCCAACTTGTGTAATGATGGCTTTGCGGGCGGGGCAGCGTTGAGAGCCAACAATTATTTTGACACTGCATTTCGTGAGACGGTGGACCACTGAGCCAGTATTCAGCATACGACTTCAGGTACTGAGGATCTCGCATCCACCGAAGATCATAGAACTGGTGTCCTGCAGGAGCAGGAATAGCACCACTGTTTGACGCCCAGCCAGGGAACCCTGGGAACTCCGTGAAGACAAAATAGTTTTTGTTGTCCTCTTCCCATCGCTTGAGATGCTTTGTGATCATCCACCATCGATAGTTGAAGACCTCGGTGTAGTCTTCGTGTGAGCAGAGAAATTTCGGGATCGATTCTTGCAAAAAAGGCTTATTGTTTTGCTTATTAAGCCATCCATCAAACTCAGGTCGATTTCCGTTGAGGTGTGAATAGCCGTTGAACTCATCGACATCATCATCAAGGGTGCCCTTCGCTAATGCCTTGATACGTTGAAGCTCATGATCAGGATCGTCACTTTCGGGCTCTCTATACTTTTCGACTGGTGCCTGAAACCGGCACCCCAACACACCCCCAGATAGCTCCGCATGGAGCTGAACTTCGACACGGATTTTCTGGGTATGAATTGGACGCTCGAACGTCACGTAGTTGTATTGGTCTCTTTCAGTACCCGGTTCTCTCTCCTGAACATCAACTTCGCTCCATTCATTATCCACCCAGGCCAGAACTCGCCATGACTGCGGAAGAATTTCCTTCCGTTCATTTCTGAACGACGCAGCAGCCTGTGCTTCGTCGAACCAATACACGCCTACAGTTGTTATTTCCTGTGGAACCTCGAACTCATATTCAAACCACTCTGTACTGCCTTTTTTTGGATGAAAACTGAGACGGGGAACTCTCTGGTCCGAAGAAGTCTTCGGCTCCCAACCATCGAGGAGAGCCGCGACCTTGGCTCCATTGACCGAAGTTCGTACGGTTGGAAAGTCACGGTCTTCCGGAAAGGGTTTCGCATGCACCCGATTGGCAAAGTTCTGCCACTCATCGTCCATTGCTGACACAATTTCTGGATGCTGGTCAGAAATATCGTGCGCCTCACTCCGATCATTCGAGAGGTCATATAACTCCCAGTCAATTGGAGACGCACGGTCATTATCAGTCACGATTTTCCAGTTCCCGTTTCGTGCAGCAGAATGCGTTTCGTGTTGCCAAAACAGTGATCGATCGAGTGTCGATTTTTCAGGATCAACAAGATAGGGAAGCATACTGCTTCCTTCCAATGATGCGCGTTTCTTGTCTTGATAATGATCTGGGTACTCAATTCCTGCCACCTCCAGAAGGGTTGGCATAATGTCAATAAAATGAAAGTACGGGTGGCTTATGATTTTGTTCTTTGACTTCAGGCCTTTGGGCCAGTGTGCAATGAATGGTGAAGCTATCCCACCTTCATGGACAAACTTTTTGAATTTACGAAATGGGGTGTTTGAATAGGCTGCCCACCCTTGGCCCTGAGATGTTGCCCAGCCACTGAACTTCTTCCATTTTTCATAGTTGTCTTTTTGGTAACCAACACCACCGAGTTTGTCCTTGACTGCCCATGCGTCTGTTTCTTTTTCCCCACCAGGAATAAATTTCCCCTTTTCGAATTTTCCTGCAGTGAAGTCATACATCCCTCCCTTGAAATGGGTTCCAAAGACACCCATTTCACCGGAACAGCCGTTATCGGAAACGAAAAGAATCAGTGTGTTTTCGTATGCACCCTCCGCTTTGAGCATACGTACGATTCGCCCAATGTTGTCGTCCATCGAGGTGATTTGGGCGTTGTACATGCTACGGCGGAACAGAGTCTCTTTTTTCACATCGTCCGGAAGATCATTCCACGCTGGTAAACCAATACGTGTTTTCCCAGTCTGCAGGCCGGGCATAATTGACTGATTATGAAACGAGTCCACAGCAGGTAATTGCTGTTGCTGAGGTACAACACCGAGTTTCTTCTGTCTGAGAAGCTTCTTTTGTCGCATATCATCCCACCCGCGGCCCCATGTTGCGAGCCACTCAGGATCTTCAAACTGGTGTTCGTACTCAGCAATGATTTCATCGGGGGCTTCAAGTGGAAAGTGCGGGGCGTTATATGCCAAGTAAAGAAAAAAAGGTTTTTCATCTGTACGTAATGCGTCTTCCATGTACTCAATTGCAACGTCTGTAAAGAAGTCTGTCGTATAGAAATCCTGATCAGGCTTATAGGGGTCTCGTAAATTAGTTTTTTCATTGTCTCCTTCGATGAGAATTTTTCCGTCGCGGTAGATATCACAGCCGGCCAAAACCTTCCAGTAGCTGTCGATGTGGGTTCGCACAGCAGTCGATCGATCAAAGCCACGATTCTCTGGAAGGGAATGTGCCGGCGGATCATTGTGCGCAGCAACATGCCACTTGCCACTCATAAACGTCGCGTAACCAGCAGACTTAAGTGCCTCACCAAGGGTGATGCAGTTTTCATTCAGAGAACCCTCATACCCTTCGCCCCAATTCCTGTAGACCATGTGGCCTACGCCCGCTTGATGCTGGTAGAGACCGGTCAGCAAGCTCGCACGTGAGGGGCAGCATCGAGCCGTGCTGTACATCTGGGTACATCGAAGGCCATTTTCAGCAAGTGAATCAAGGGTTGGGGTTGTAATCTCTCCGCCAAAGCACCCTAGGTCAGAATATCCCAGATCGTCTGCCAAAATCACAATGATATTTGGCTGTTCCTGAGACATCGCATCCGAGCTGACCGTCGCGAAAAGGAGAATCGCCGCCACGAATGATCGTAGTGTAAAACACATAAATATCGTCCGGTTCTGTATTGAAAAAATAAGACCCGGATCTATTCTACTCGGCTAAGTGAGAAACAGAATGAGACGATCCGTACGCGTGTTGAGACATATTGTCAGGCGTGGCACCGGCTCCTGACGCGTGGTGCAACACAAATGTCACCCCAAGCAACAAGAATCGATCATCAAAAGCAGCTGCACTGCCAAGAAACACTGCACTCACCCAAACCTCTGAGTGCTTCAACTTAAAAACCCATAGGATTTCGTGAGGCCTCACAGCTCATCATGCGTATGAATTTTCACACCCCTCATTCCCACATCACAGCGACTTTGCACATCGCAGCGGCACTCCTTCTGTTTGCAGGTGGCAATCATTCCATCTTCGCAGTGGATGACATTCCTCCTGTGTTATCTGCCAAAGATGATGCCACCACCCGGCCAACGAAACCTAATATCCTGTTGATGATGGCAGACGACATGGGGATCGGTGATACCAGTGCCTATTTAAATGTGCGGCTATCTCCCGAAAGCCCTCCTATCACAAAAACACTACGCACACCGAACCTCAAGCGATTCACACATTCAGCAATTGTATTCACTGATGGCTATGCACCAGCCTCTATGTGCAGTGCAACGCGTTACTCTCTGCTCACTGGTCGTCTCGCCCACCGGTCGTATCTTAAATATCAAGGGTGGCTTCCTCACGGCCCCAACACGCCGATGATTCAAAAAGGGCTGACAACTTTGCCTGAGATGTTACAGGCAAACGGGTATCACACCGCTGGCATCGGCAAATACCACGTAGGTATGGCGTTCGATAACGGACAAGGCAAACCAGCAGAAGATTTCTTCTTTGATGATGTCGACTTTACGAAGCCCATATTGGATGGCCCAACACATCACGGCTTTGACGAATACTATGGCGTCACCGGAAACACTGAGGATCCTCTCGACACAGAACCACGCATCCTGATTCGCAATGATCGCTTCACCTTGACCGACCGTAGTCAGATGAAGCTAATCGGCATGAAGAATCACGAAGGACGCATCCTGTCAGCACCAGACTGGGATCTGAGCAGACTCGGCCCACTGTATCTTGAAGAAGCAGAAAACTTTCTGATGCGGCAGTCACACAACACTCAACCTTTCTTTCTCTACTACGTTCCCAACGCCAATCATTTCCAAAGAAACCCTTATGGCGAGTATGCAGTTCCGGACGAGATAGCAGGAACAACAATCAAGGGGGAAAGCCGTTACTCAGATGGCTCAGTCGCAAATGATCGCGAAGATATGGTGCTGGAGAATGACGTTGTCTTTGGCAAGCTGCTGGAAAAACTGAAAACCATAAATGACCCGAGGTGGCCCGGGCACAAGCTCATTGAGAACACACTCGTCATCTTCACCAGTGATAACGGTCCAAATGTCGGAGATAATTTGGGCCCGAGTCAAGAAAGCGGGCAACTGCGAGGCAAGAAAGCCAAGATCTGGGAAGGTGGCATCCGAGTACCGTTGATGGTTTCCTGGCCAGCTGTTCTTGAAGGTGGCAAGCTTAATCGCTCGATTGTGACCCTGACCGATTTCTATGCGACACTTGCCCACATCATTGGTCACTCATTAAAGCCTGAAGAAGCACACGATAGCCACAATGTATTCGCGTATTGGCATGGACATCCTGAAAAACCAGATACACGGCCACGCGTTTTCTTTTGCCATTTGGGGCCGCCGTTTCTCAACGATGCGTTGGCCATTCGGCAAGGACACAACAAACTGATTGTCGAAGGTGGTTTGGCAATGCCTTGGGCGCCGGGAGGCTCACGTGGTGCTGCAACGCCCGTCGCTCTGTACAACCTTCAGCAGGATCTCTACGAGACGAAACCGTATGTAGACGCTTCATCCACCCCCATCATCAATGAACTCGCAGCCACGCTTTTAAACATTCACAATCGTGGCTATGCCAGGAAAATTTCTGTTAAGGATGGTGCCCCGATGATTGAAAACCCCGGGTGGCATAATCTGAGAAATGACGTCACTGGAGACGTTGGGTTCACCTTTCAGTTACGTTCCGGAGTAGGGAAAAAAATGGTAACCCACCTAGGAATGTTTGATGATCACGACCGAGATAAACCAGTTCGTGCGGCTCGATCCATACCAATCGATCATGAGCGAGACCAACCGTCGAGGGCCCCCCTCACCGGCAAAAATCATTCGATAAAAAGCCAACACGTCATCCGACTTCTGGTGCGTTCTGAAAATAAACAGGTCGAGCTCGCCCGATGTAAAATGAAACCCGGCACCTCCGACGAATTGATACGCTCTTTCCGATATATGCGTTTACCAGAACCTGTTCAGCTCGAAAAAGGACTGACCTATGTGCTTTTGATGTCCACGCAGGCTGCTGACGGTGATCATTTTCGTGATCCAGTCAGCTTCGATGGTCTTTCACCCCAGCTCAATCCTCATCTTATGATTCAGCGGAGCCTCTTGTTTCGTGATGGTTCCTCATCTGGCCATATTGATGTACCAGCGTTTGAAGATCTGACCAATTCTTACTCACGATACCGTATGCCAGTCGGACCCACTCTGCGACTTGCAGAGGACCACTTGGCAGATGAGCCCCTCGCGTCAAAGCCGTGATGAGCGACCCATCACGACTCAACACGACCAAGCTTTACGAGAGGCCAGCAGTTTCGCCTGGGCAAGTCACGACATGTCCTGCTGAGGAATTACCTTTCGATAACTTTGTCGGAAGCATTTTCTAAGGCCCAAACTCCTGGACTTCATCCGGTCCGGGGGTTGCATAAGCAGGATCTTTTGCACGAATAGAGACTTCGCCATTGTCGAGCACCCGAACATCAAGCGGTACAATGGTCACGCCTTGTTCGTTGATTGTCCTGGCGTTGTCACCAATATTGCGTGACACGACACCGTCGCGTGATTCAGGCGGCACATTGCCGTTGAAGAAGGCCGTGCACCACCACTTTCCGTTCATATCATTGAACGGTGTCCCATGACCAAGAAAGCGACCAGCAAATTTACGAGGCCCATAGGGACCAGTGATCGTGTCGGCGACACAGTAGTAAAGATTGTACGATCCCTTTCGTCCTTGGTCAGTTGACCATGCGGTGCCCAAGTGAACGTACTTGCCGCCAACTTTGATCATGGTCGCTCCTTCGTGACCGATGTGACTAATGGGTTTGCCGTCTGGCCCCGGGCGAGAACCAGCGGGATCAATTCGCACCGGTTCGGCGGTATAGCCGGTAAGGTCATTGTTGAGCGGTGCGACGAACGTGTTCCCCCACAACATGTAACGTGTGCCATCATCGTCAGTGAAAATCGAAGGGTCGTGCCGCTGCCCCATGTTGCCAGCCATCGGGTGCATCCAAGGGCCTCGCAACTCCGTACCGCTGGTCAGTGCCAGACTGGAGTGCTTCTTGGGGCAATGCACCAATGCCCAGCAGCCTTTGTCTGCCAACCAGTGTACTTCCGGAGCCCAGATCAGACGCTTCGAGATTTTCTTGCCGCTCTTCGCCTTCATCGTGTCGTCGACTGTAAAGATTGGGCCCATTGAATCCCACTGAATTAAATTACTACTGCGCCATAATCGAACTTGATGGCCAACGATGCTCTCGTCGCCAAGTCCAATGTTGTATGGATTCTCGGCTTCCCGAGGGTCACCTTCGTTTGGCTGCGTGCCCGTCAGGTAGTAATACTTTTTTTCGGGACCGATCGAGATGTACGGATCGCGAATCCAACCCGATTTGATGTACAGAGCCTTATCGTGTGATTTGAGCCCTACGCGGATTGTTTCCGCACCCATCACTGGGGCAGGTTTTCGATCCGTGGGAACTTCGGTGAAGACTTTTTTATTTACTTGTTCGGCTTTAGCCTCTGGAGCAAACAGCACCTTGTGCACCTCGGCTCGTTTCTTCGTAGGACTTTTGATCTCCTTACGGTCAGACAAACTCAACAACATATTGGGGTAGTCCTCGCCCACAACGAAACTGCAATCCGGCAGCAGAATTGAGAAAAACCCGACGAATATCAAGCAAAACTGAAATGTTTGCGTGTGCGCGGTTTTTATAGATTCATTCTGGCGATGATCACTTCGCTGAAAACTTGAATACAGTCTTCGACTCATACGTATCCCCCGGCTTCAGAATTGTTGAAGGGAAGTTGGTTTGATTCGGGCTGTCCGGAAAGTGCTGTGTCTCGAGACAGAATCCACCACGATGCACGTACGGCTTGCCAGACTTACCCCTCAGTCGGCCGTCAAGAAAGTTGCCGCAGTAAAACTGAATGCCTGGCTCGGTCGTGTGAATTTCCATCGCACGGCCAGATGTTGATTCATAAACTTGTGCGGCAAGTGTTAGTTCACCGTCCTTGCCGCCTTTGTCTAATACCCAGTTATGGTCGTAGCCGAGACCGAAGCTAAGTTGCTCGTCTTGCTTGCCAATGTCGCGACCGATGGATTTAGCCGTAGTAAAATCGAATGGAGTGCCAGCAACTGCTGGCATTTCACCAGTTGGGATCAAGCCTTCGTCAACTGGCGTGTACTTCTTTGCGTTCAGCATCAATTCGTGATTCAGAATTGTGCTTTCGCCTTCACCCTTAAGGTTAAAATACGTGTGTTGAGTGACATTTACGGGCGTCGCTTTGTCAGTCGTGGCGTAGTAATCGACGACCAGCGAGTTGTCACCTTTGAGTGTGTACGTCACCTTCAGGCTCAGATTACCAGGGTAGCCTTCTTCCATGTCTTTGGCGAGGTATGAGAGGGTGAGCGATTTGCCTTCGACATAGTCGTCAACTGTCCAGACAACTTTGTCGAATCCTATGGCCCCACCATGCAAATGGTTCTCACCATTGTTTTTCAGGAGCGAATAGGTTTCGCCATCCAACGTGAATTCGCCCTTCGCAATACGGTTGCCGTAACGCCCAACGACAGCTCCAAAGTACGGTTTGTCAACAGCGTTGATGTAGTCTTCCACACAGTCATAACCGAGTGCCACGTCGGCTAGGTTTCCGTTTCGGTCAGGAACCATGATCGACGTAATGATCGCGCCATAGTTGGTAGCACGAACCGTCATGCCAGATTCGTTCTCCAGCGTATAGAGTTTGATCGAGTCGAAATCCTTCACCTGCCCCAACGCAGTCGAGGCGAAAAGTGTCATGCAAGCTGCCAGCCTGCAAAAAAGAGCGAACAAATTCTCGGTACGAAGAATGGGTTGCATCTCACTGGTTCCTTTGGGAAGGGTGTCTTAGGTAATTGATTATGAAAGGTACATCGCAGGCTGGCAGCCTGCATTACATCGCGAAATAGGCGTAAACGGAAATGGCACACAAACAAAGCATCGCGCCCACGAAGGGTGCCGGTTTCCACGGAGTCAAGTCAACGGCCTGCACGTCAATCTGTTCGTAAGCGGTTTCACGACGAAAGCCAATCTGCGACAAGACCAGTTGCAATGAGACCAGCAGCACGAACACAGCGCCCATGTAATGAAACGGACTGCCAAACGTGCTGGCCATCCAACCCTCATTGCCACCAGCAAAGAAGGTACCCAATATCATGAGGAACAAACCAACAATCAACGTGACCAACGCAGAACGCCCATCCGCCCAGCGATTAAACAGGCCAACCAGGATGACAGCGGCCAGCGGTATAAAATAGACACCGTTTAAACCTTGGAAGAAACTGAATACTCCATCGCGACCGTAGAACGCGAACGGGGCAGCGATTACAGCCAACACAGCAACAACAAAGCTACAAATTTGACCCGAACGTCGAACCTGGCTGCCTGTCGCTGACGGGCTGATGTACTGCTTGTAAACGTCTAACGAAAAGAGTGTCGCTGCTGAATTCAGAACCGAGTTGAACGTCGAGAGAATTGAACCGGTCACCACTGCGGCAAAGAACCCAAGCAGCCAGTTCGGTAACACTCGCGCGACCAATGCACCGTAGGCACGACTGGTATTCCATGACCCATCGTCGGTCATCCCAACCGATTCAATCATCTGAGTATCTTCCACTGTAATGACCAGATAGGCCGCCGCAATTCCAGGCAGCACAAGAATCAGCGGTGCAAGAATCTTGAAGAACGCAGCCAGCAAGACGCCTTTCTGACCTTCAGCCAAATTTTTGGCACCAAACGTTCGCTGGATGATCTGCTGGTTCGTCGTCCAATAGAAAAAGTTCAGTAACAGAACGCCAGTGAACAGCGTTGGCCAATGAGTTGACTCATCCGCCGTTCCCAGCGACTGGAACGCATCTGGATCGGCTGCTTCAATCTTCGCAAGCGCGCCCACGAAACCACCTTCACTGCCAGCGATTAACTGCAATGAAAAGAACGTAATCATCAGACCACCGACCAGGAGTCCGGCACCGTTAAAGGTGTCACTGACCGCAATCGCTTTGAGCCCTCCAAAAATTGCATAGGCACCCCCAAGCGTGGCGATGAAGACCAACAGCATCCAGATCATTGTCAGTTCGCTGACACCGAACTTCACATGCAGGCCCAACATGCCGTTGAGTCCGTTGGCTCCCAGAAACAATACAAACGGCAACAATATCATCATGTAAGCCACAATGAAAATTGCAGCGGTGACCGAACGCACAGAACGACCGTATCGCGTTTCCAGAAATTGCGGAATCGTCGCAATACCCGACTTCAGATAACGCGGTAGAAACACCAACGCCAAGATGACAAGTGAAATTCCTGCGACGACTTCCCAGCACATGACTGACAACCCGTCTTTGAACGAGTCTCCGTTCAAGCCAACAAGCTGCTCTGTCGAAAGATTCGTCAGGAGCAGCGAACCGGCGATGAACACGCCCGTCAAACTGCGGCCCGCCAAGAAGTAGCCTTCGTCGCTTTCGACATCGCTGTTGCGAGTAATTCGCCACGTGAGGAAGGCGACAAGCGATGTGAAACAAACAAATGAAGCAATTGTTAAGAACAAGGTAACCGCCTTTAATGAT
>JADHSL010000070.1 GCA_016776925.1 Pirellulales bacterium
GCAGGCGTCGACTTTGTATTGCATTCAGCTACAAAATACCTTGGTGGCCATAACGATCTGCTGGCAGGTGCTGTCACCGGTTCTGCCGAGTTGCTCGACCCTGTCCGTAACCTGCGAGGTATTATGGGTGGCGTGAATGCTCCACATAATGCGTATCTGCTGGAGCGTGGCCTCAAGACGCTTGCTCTTCGTATGGAACGACACAATGCAAACGGACAGGCCGTAGCAGAGTTTCTCGCTGGTCATCCACGAGTGGAACGAGTGCTGTATCCCGGCCTGCCAGATCATCCATTTCATGCCATCGCCAAGCAGACCATGCGTGGTTTTGGTGGCCTTGTGACTTTCTTTCTTCGAGATGCAGACTGGCGGCAGACAGCCTCTGTTATTGATGCGGTAAAAATCCCTCGAATTGGTCCGAGCCTGGGTGGAGTTGAGTCACTGATCGAGCAGCCGATGGTGATGAGTTACTGGGATTACACACCTGAGGAGCGAGCTGGTTTTCGAATTCCAGACAATATGGTGAGAATGGCTTGCGGCATCGAGGATGCTGAAGATCTCATTGCAGATCTGTCTGCAGCCCTCGATGTGTCGGAGTAAGGAATGCAGTTTCGCACGCGTGCAATTCATGTAGGGCAGGAAGCCGATCCATCCAATGGTGCGGTTGTTCCACCAATTCATTTGGCAAGTACATTTGTTCTGCCAACTGCAAACGGTGATGATGCCCAGTACGACTACGCCCGTACCGGTTCACCGACACGACACGCCTTCGAGGCGGTGATGGCCTCGTTGGACGGTGGCGCTCGCGGGTTGGCTTTCGCTTCAGGCATGGCCGCAACGCACTGTGTGACGATGCTGCTGAAGCCGGGCGATCACCTCGTCACAGGGACAGATATCTACGGCGGAAGTTGGCGGCTCTTCAATAATGTGCTAGCGGAGCGGGGCATCTCAATCACTGCTGTCGATACCACGGATCTTGCAGCTGTTGAAAATGCGATCCGGGCAGAGACCCGAATGCTCTGGATTGAGCCAACTGGCAATCCATTGTTATCAGTCACAGATGTTGCCGGGTGCGCTGCACTTGCTCAGAAGGCTGGTGCCTTACTTGTCGCCGACAATACGCTTGCAACTCCAGTGCTCTGTCGGCCACTGGAGTTGGGTGCAGACATTGTGATGCATTCGGCAACAAAATATATCGGTGGGCATAGTGATCTGCTCGGTGGGCTTCTCGTTGCACGTGATCAAGAAGTCGGTGAACAGCTGCATTGGATGCAGAATGCGACCGGCGCAGTGATGGGGCCTTTGGAATCTTTTTTGTGTTGTCGGGGTGTGAAGACACTTGAGCTTCGTGTTCATGCGCAGTCAGCAACGGCGATTCGGCTGGCTGCGTGGTTGCATCAGCAGCCGACCGTGAAGCGAGTTTATTATCCTGGGCTTGATGGCGACCCCGGTCATACCGTTGCGAGGAAGCAATACCATGGAGGTTTCGGCGCCATGGTGAGCTTTGAGATCGATAGCGACGTCCAGGGTGCCCAACGCTTTGTTGAATCAACGAGGCTGTTCCAGTTGGCCGTCAGCCTTGGGGCTGTAGAATCTTTGATCGAGGTGCCAGCCGTTATGTCGCACGGGGCATATGCACCGGAGGCTCGTCGCGCAGTTGGAATAAAAGATGGGCTGATTAGGCTGTCCGTTGGTCTTGAAGAGGCTGGCGATCTTGAGAACGACCTATTGCAGGCGATGGATTCTCTGTCCGCCTCATGACGCCCAGAGCCTAGGGGTGATAGGTAGGCTGCATTGAGAGTGTCAGTTTTGACGAAAGTTCTGGCTGTATCGATACCGATAACTTTTCTGAATGCATCGGCAATCACGATGGCTGCATATGCCATTCGTGAACGCTCAGCCAGGAGAGAATCATGCGTCAGAATCAGCTTCAACTTGTCGCACTTGTTGTGTGCCTGAACGGCCTATTTACTAGCGTTGTGTGGGGGCAGAACGAGTCGCCATCTACGAAGAGCCTCCGCTGGACGCCCCATCGAGCAGCTGCTCGACCACTCGACACACGCAGTGTAATATCTGACAAAGAACGTGTCGCTGCAGATTCACCGGAAAAACCCTCAGGTAGTGAACTTGCACCTTCACTGTCGAATGCGGTAGCCAAAAGCCAGCAGGTGGCAGTGTCGCCAAGCACATTGCCTGAGCCGACGAGTGCATCGCCCAATAAAGCTGCTCTTCCTGCGACAGTGTCTGTTCCAGACACCATTCCGGCTCGTGCTGCAAAGCCGTCGTTACAAGTTGTTGCAAAAGCACCTCAGGAAGACTTTGCACCGCTTCGAAAACAGCTTGATCCAAGCCGTATGGTTGAGAATCTCAGTGAGTGGATGGCTGATGCACAGCCTGCAAATTCAACAGGGACGGTTTCAGCCCGTCAGGGTGACGATGGGCCATTTGGACTCGGAATGATGCGAACACCGCAGGGCCACAATGCTGGCCGACCAATTGCTGCTCAGGAACGGCCGGCTGATCTTCAAGACGTTGCAAAGCAACGTATGGGCGGTGGTCTTGCACCAACCTACAACCCGCGGACAAATCAAACAGCAGCCAGGCCTGAGCGATTGGCAATGGATGTGAACAAAGTTCCTTCTGTCATGGCCCGTAAGGCGCAGGCGGAGGCAGTCCCACCGCCGCCAGTTTCCAAGAAGTCAGTACCAAAACAATCAGCTGGTTCTCAAGACAGATCAATATCCAGTGAACCATACATACCCGGTGATTCAATGATTATTGATGGTCCACCGGGTACTAGCTTTGAATCATACGGCCAAGGTTCTTCGTCGATGGGCGAAGAAATGTGGATGGGCCAGACACCAGCTCAACTGCATGTCGAGTCGTTTTATGATGACCCATATGCCTGTGAAGAAGATTGCAATCCTGTTCCAAGTTGCTTTGATGGGGCAATCTGTCGATGGCTGCATCAGTTTGGCAGACCGTACTACGGTTGGAAATGGTACCGAGATTTTACTGCCAGTGTTGGGGTGACTGCCTATGAGAATGAGCTTGACCTCGGGCTCACAGGGAATTTCGGCACAAACGAATATCTGAACCTCGGCATGCCACTTTGGAATGCTTTTGGATTAGGTTGGCAGGTAGGTGTTCGGGGTACGCAGACAGGGTTTGGTTCACGTACGATTAGTACTGGTGGGATTTTAAACCCAACAGTAATTGATTCTCGTCATCAGCAGTTTGTGACAACAGGCTTCTACACGCGAGCATTCGAGGGGCGTGGGCTGCAGGGCGGAGCGGTCTTTGATTACCTCAACAATACAGGTTTTGTTGGAACGGCTGATATCAAGCAGATGCGCAGTGAAATAAGTTACGTGTGGGGATACCATGAGTTGGGTTTTTGGGGTGCATTTAATGCCGGTAAAGGTTTAGGAATTATCCAATCGCCAGGCGGGCAACCATTCGTAAATAATACAGTGCACACCTACAACGCGTTTTATCGGGTGCAATTCGGTGATGCCAATGAGTGGAAGGTCTGGGGCGGAGCGTCCCACGAGGGCCAAGGCTATGTTGGGTCGATCCTTCGCGCACCGATGACACGGTCGTTGGCTCTCGAGGGGACTTTCGCTTATCTCATGCCGGGCGAATCAAAACAAATTCCAGCGGCTACACCAGGACTATCAGGCTCATTCACACCAATGGCATGGAATCTTGGCATTAACCTGGTCTACTATCCGAGGGGTCGCTCAAGACGAAGTCTTGCAAGTCCGTACCGACCACTGTTTGACGTTGCAGACAACGGAACAATGATTACAGGGTTCTAAACTCCTGTTTTTACCAAATCTCAGCGGTACATTGATGGTCGTTTCTCAAAGCAGCTGTTTTTCGTTATCTTTTAGCTTGAAAGATAGTGGTTCTGATCACGCCATCGTGGCTTGTGATCACTGCTTTGTATGAGGGGTCGCCATGGCCCCTACGCCAGCAAAACACAGAGAAACATGACAGAAAATAATGACCCCTGGGCAAATCTTGCAGATTCGCTCGGTGCGGCTCCCGGAGGGGAACCACCTCAAAAACCACAACGACGTCCAGTAAAACCTTCCAAGCCAGCCGAGGCTGACAAACCAGCACACGAAGCTCCTGCTGCCAAAACGTCTCAAACGAATTGGGGCGGTGTCGCGGATCAACTTGGTATTGAATCATCAGCGCCTGCATCCCCGAAGCCAACCAGAGAAAGAACGCCGCGGCAGGCGGAACCGGCACCGCAGCCGCCACAAGCGGAGCGTCCACCGGTGGATGATGGTTTTGGAGCAGGGCTGCTCGATGACGGAGGCGCAGCGCCCCAACGTTCATCGAGGCCACCCAGACGCTCGAACGAGAGGCCAAGACGGGCGTCTCGTCCTGCTCGGTCGGATGATGACGAGCGGCAGACAACGTCTTCCCGAAACGATCGCAGCCAGGAAAGCAGTGATCAAACTCGTGACCAAGCAAATGGCCAAACTCGTGATCACGATCGTGATCAAGCGACTGATGAATCGGGTGAGCCAAGACGTCGCCGTCGAGGGCGACGTGGAGGCCGTGGCCGTGGTAGGCGGAATGATCGCAGCACCCAAGAAGAAGTTCGGGCTGACGATAACGAAGAATTGCCAGGCTATGGTCGGAACCTTGATGGAGAGCGAACCGAAAGGCAAGGTTCAGCTGTTGAGGCCTCTTCAGATACACGACCCCAAACTCGCAGGGAAGATGACTTTGGTCAAAGGTTGGATGCTGATTCCGAAGAAAGAACTGCCGAATCAGATGTAGGTCCTCGTTCTGGCGGCAGTCGAGAGGATGATCAGGAGGAATCGCGAACAGGTGATCGTCCACCACGCCGTCGCCGTCGTCGCCGTGGTCGTGGACGGCGAACACGAGATGGCGAAGATGTAGGAAATGAAGGCCAGCGGTCTCATGAAGAGAGCGGCGAAGAATCAAACGAAGTGAAGGGAAGTCACCAGACTGGTGAAAAACCATTTACAGAACGTGAACCTCGCGAGAATGAAGAATCAGATGGAGAGCCTCGCCGCCGTCGCAGACGACGCAGACGGCGAACGTCAGACGAAGAGTCACAAGAGACTGGTGGTGAAGATCGTCCAGCACGAAGTTCTGGTTCAGACAATTCAAGAGGCCAAAGACGACCAGCACGAAGTGGTGGCCGTAGAGGAGACGCACGGCGCGGAAGTAATGGTGAAGGTCGCCGCCGGGAAGCTTTTTCTCGTGTCGGGTCGAGAGGTGAAGATGACGAAGAAGGCCTCGAATTTCTTGGTACAGAAGACGAGATGGCTCCATCAGATCACCGTGATAACGGAGATGAAGATGTGCTTTCCGAAAGTGGGCTTGACGGTGTTCGTGATGTGCCGAGTTGGGTGGAAGCAATTGGTATCGTCATCGCCGGCAATATGGACAGCCGGAAGCAGCCGCCTCAAAGCCAAAGCTCTGTCAATGAGAGTTGATGTTCGACCTTTGGGTTTGCAATGACTGCCTTTTTTCAAGGCAGTCAGCTTCTGGGCCTGCGTGAAGTTACACGGCTTAGGCTTTTAAGGCGAGAGTCGCTCCGCGTTTTCATCGAGAAAAGTGCCCCTCATTGACTGGTAGCGGGTGCTTTCTTCTGTTTGGCGCAGCATTTGCTCACTTGCCTGCTTGTTCATTCGCTCGAGAAGTTCAGCAGGAAAGTGAGGCCACCCATGAGTCTATGTGATCAACAACGACGGGAACCAAATCCCAGATCAGATCTGTCTGTTGAAAATCTTATTATTTTGTCACGAGCGGATCCAATTATCTGTGGTCATTCAACAGAAACGCGGAATCTTGCCGAAGCGGCATGCAATCTGGGGGTGCGGAATGTTCATGTTGTGAGTTATCCGCTTGATGTCCTTGCGTCTTCTGGGTTGCCACTCAAGCCGGTGAACTCTGTTGCAGCGTACTCACCGGGAATTACTGTGGACCGCCCGGCACCCATTGGTGATTACAAGGTGCTGGATGGTCGACTCGGTGCCGCTATCTCCGGACACCTTATTAACCTCCTTGCAAAACTCCCAGGAAAAACAGCGGTCATGGATCTGTATCTTGTCCCGCACGGCCAGATGGTGATGCAGGCAGTAGAATCCTGTAGTCGCAGTGGTATTTCCTCGGCTCCAGTGACGATTGGAGAGGCGGTCGGGTCTGATATTACCAATGTGGTATCCAATGCACTTGCTACCGGCCAGTCAGGTGCGGCTGCTCTTGTGATGCAAAACTACCTTGATCATGACCAGCCAGTTGCAGTCAGTGAATTCACTCGTGAACTCATTGTTGCTTCTGGTGCAAAGGTGGATGAAGCCCTTGGTACAAGCTTTGCGCAGCAACTTTCTGAGCGAGTGCGTATCAGTTATCCGGCAATTGATACCTCAGCATATTTGTCACCGACAATCAGCGAGGCTGAGCAAGCGGCGATTCTGTCAAAGCGAGGTCTTGTTCGTGATGGCTATGTTTTATTTCTGAGTCGACTTACCAAAGCCAAGGGAGTCGAGGATCTTATTCATGCATATCGAGCGAGTGATTTGTATCATCGCATGCCACTTGTTGTCTGTGGTTCAGGTCCTGACGAAGAGTTCTTTCACAAGGTTGCGAATGGTGACACCTCGATTCGCTTTTTTAACGACATTGGTGACCTTGAGAAGCTTGCATTAATGTCAGGATCTCACGCGTATTGTCTTCCGAGCAAGCCACGCGTTGAATTCACAGAGACATTTGGAATTGCTATTGCCGAAGCCATGTTGTCGGGTGGAATAGGTCCTGTGATTACAACGCGGACTGGCGGGATACCAGAGGCGACAGGTGATCATTGCCTCTATCACAAAGCAGGAGATGTTGCTGGCCTTGTGGCATGCCTTAATAGGGTAGCCCGTATGCCGGATCATTCGCGGGCGTATCTGAGTCAGCAGGCTCGGGAATACGCCCGCCGTTTCGATCGAGAAAACATCTTGAAAAATCTTCTTGCTAAAACTGCCATGAAAACCGCAGCATGACGATACTATTTTACGGGGAAAAGGAGCGAACGGCGGAACGCTCAATGGAAGATCACACAAATAAATTTAAAAACCGACAAGCAGTCGCTGCTGATGTAGTGGCTCTTGTTGATCCTTTCATTGGCACAGAACCAGTCGATCTTCCCTTGCGCTCTGGGATTGCAGCGACGTGGTTTTGGCCAAAGCCGCAGATTGGTAATACCCATCCCGGTGCATGCCTTCCTTTTGGGATGGTTTCTGTTATGCCATACAGCGGGGGCTATCCAACTGGCTACGGTTGTTATGCCAAGTCGCTTCAGGGGTATCCACCACGGCTCAAAGAGGAATTGCAGATTTCTGGTTTTACGCACTTCCAGCAGTCAGGTGTTGGGGCTATTCGAAAATACTATAACTATTGCCGAGTCTCGCCTTTTCTTGAGGAAGGCGGCGGCCTTTCAATGGTGGGGACCCCCTTCTCGGTCATTCAAGAGGAAGCTGTTCCTGGGTACTATTCATGTATTCTCAAGCCGTATGGTATTCGTGCTGAAATAACAGTGACCCCACGCGGTGCAATTCATCGATACACGTTTCCAAAGTCGCGTTGCGCGGGGATAGCGGTTGACTTTTCTCATGGTGGTATCGAAATTGAAGACGGAAGAACAATTCCTCTGCGGGCGGAGTATTGTCTCCAGGAAACCTTCGGTGCAGAAGCATGTGTCACCATGGAAGGCCTTCCGATCAGAATGTCTGTAGATGCCTCTGGTTTTGATACGCACAGTACAGCAGGTTCTCTTTGGGAAGATGGGGAAATCCTTTCTGGCCAGAATGAGAAAGCCTATGAGTACATGCGTGAGTCGACCTATGTACCATTTGGTGTGTGCTTTCGGGGGCCAACCGAGGAGGAGCATGTTGTCGAACTGAAGGTTGCATTTTCCTTTCGGAGTCGGAAAAAGGCGAATGAAAATCGGTCATCCTCACCCCACGATTTTTCTGTGGCGAGACGCATTGCAAAGAAGGACTGGGAGGAGAGGCTTGATCGAATTCGCGTTCAAGGGGGCACGCTTGCTCAGCAGAGAACGTTTTACACGGCCTTTTATCACAGTCTCATAAAGCCAAGTGAAGCCCATAACGAGTCACCATTCTGGCCTTGGGACGGACCGTTTTTTTTTGATTTCTCAACTCTGTGGGATATGTATAAGACGCAACTCCCTCTTGTGCTTTCATTATTTCCGGATGAAGGTGCTGCGATTGTCAACGCAATGCTCACAGTAGTTGAAATGGAGGGTAATTTTCCTATCGGGTATCGTCTGGCTCGGGGGTACGACCGTTTTTCGCATCAAGCCAGTGCGCTTGGACATGTTGTCATAGCCGATGCATTTCATCGGCGGCTACCCGGGATTGACTGGGAGCGAGCCCTTACATTGATGTCCAAGGATCTTGGAAGAGAATACGGCGAGGCATTTTTTCAAGATGGTGTGGTTCATCCTCTTACGCATACGCTCGATCTTGCGTATGGCTGTTTTTGTACAGCGGCGATTGCGACTGAAATAGGAGATACAACTGTAGCCGCACAGATGCTCGAGTACGCGAGCCAGTGGAAAAACGCGTTTGACAAAACGGGTCTTTTAAGAGACTCAACCTATTACGAGGGATCGAAATATAATTACAGTTTTCGGCTATTGCATGATATGGCCAGCCGAATTTCACTCGCCGGTGGTGATACGGCTTTCGTCGACCTGTTGGATACCTTCTTTGGGTATGCTGCTGATTCTGTTCCAGCCCCGGGGGTATCTCCGTGTCGTACCGAGATGGCCGAAGGTGAATTGCTTGGACGTTTTGAAGGGTTTAATAATGAGCCTGATATGGAATCGCCCTACGCTTATATTTATGCAGGGCGGCACGACAGGGCGTGTGAAGTCATACGGGCTGGTCTGACTCAATGTTACGGGGATTCCCGTGGTGGCTTGGTGGGAAATGATGATTCCGGTGGGATGAGTTCATGGTATGTCTGGAGCGCATTGGGGCTTTTCCCTGTTGCTGGTCAGGATGTGTTCCTGATTGGCTCTCCGCTTTTTAATCGTGCAGAAGTGCAGTTTGGGCCTGACCAAGCGTTTGCTATCGAAACGGATGGAGGTGGAACAGAGAGTTCTTATATTCAATCGGTTCTACTGGACGGCAAACCTTTCAAAAAGCCTTATTTGTGCTGGCGGGATTTGTGCTCAGGAGGGACGTTGTCCGTCAAGATGACATCAACCCCAACCGTCTGGACGCAAGAACGACCGCCTTCCGTCATGTGACGAAGGAGGAGATTGCTCATTTCAAACTCGAAAGAGAGGACTCCAGGCTCCTGCTGAGATTGAGTCTCACTGTCATGTTTTTTGAAGAAAAAATCAAATTTTATTGTCTTGTAGGGGACTCGCTTTGACGAATACTCTTAAGGAAGAAAGGAAGGTGCTCTGTGAACAAGTTGTCAAACTCTTTTGTAAACAATATCCTTCTTTTTACGTTACTTCTTTTGCCATCACTTGTGGCGATCGAATGCTTCGCCACAGATCAGGATGCAACAAACAGACAGCTCACACGAGAAGATATTCAGCAGATTGTTGAATCAGCGAAACAGATTGAAGAAGCTGATCTCGATGTTCTCAAAGAACTCGATGCTGATACGGCACAGGTTGTCGCTGCGAGCCGTGGAAAATTGTTTTTAAATGGGCTGACAGAACTTACTCCAGAAGTTGCGGAAATCCTGGCGACACATCGTGGCTGGCTGCATCTTGGAGGGCTCCGGTCTATCAGCACAGTTGTAGCGAGAGCACTTTCAAAACATCAAGGATGGCTTTTTCTTAATGGAATCCAGGTATTAAAGAAGGATGTGGCAATTGCAATCTTGCCGTATCGAGGCCAGTTATATCTCGATGGGGTTGAAACAATTACTGAAGATGTGGCTGAAATAATTGCCCAGCGTCGTGACGGTGTCGAGCTGTATGGTGTTCGGAACATCAATTATCAGTCTGTGGCAATGCTGAGAAAAAACTCAGAGATTATTCTTCCTTCAAAGTTCAATCGTGCTGGCTGGTGGCCTTTTTAGATAAAAAAAGTCGGTGAGGGTTTTGGCCCCCACCGACTTGTTTGAGAAATCAAACTGAGTTGCCTCAGCTCAAAAGATTATTCTGCGGAAGCAACTTCACCACCGGCACGCGTGCCGAGTGCTCTCCATGTGTTGCCGTCAATGTTTTGATTGAAGGATTTGGTTGATCCGTCCATCATAAGACCATTGCACACACCACCGTTGTGGTAGCTTCTTGACGTGACGGCTGCACAATGTGCTGAAAGGCTTGATGCACCCTTACCTTCTCGGTACGAGGTGTAGTCTCCATCAGCGTGGCCGGAGTTCTTGGTCACAGTGTTTGGTGGGAATGTTGTGGTCAGGCCATCCTGGTGAACACGTCCGTCGCACCATTCGGTATTTCCACTGTCGTCCTTTTGACTTCCGCCCAATCCTGAGAGATCGGTTGCAGTTAATGCTGGAACAGATGTCATTCCGCTACCATCACGCATGTATGGCATGAATGCCTTCTTTTCACCAGCAGCAATCGTATTGGAAAGACCATCACGCATGTCCCGAGGGCGCGATTTTTGATTCACACCGAAAGGGCCGTTGCAGCCTGAAGCCAGTGGTGGCAAAATCTGGCCAGTACCATGATTCCAGCCGATGTTGGTTGGGTAATAGTCTGTGCCTCGTGGCCTGTCATTGATTTCACTAGGGCAAATCAAGGTGTCTATACGGTAGTTGCAGAGCTTCTTACCATTCACTGTTTGGTCCTTATAGCTCGTCGCGGATGCGATTGCAGTACGAACCGAAGCTCCAAGAGCTGCTTGCTCGATGAAAGGGAGCAGTTGGGCAGAAACACCCCAGTCGCTTCCAACGCTACCATCGGATGCTTGCACGAATGCAGCTGGATATTCACGCAGTGCATTTTCGTAGTTGTGCAACGCCAAGCCCATTTGCTTGAAATTGTTGCTGCAAGAAACGCGTCGTGCAGCTTCTCGAGCCTGCTGGACAGCTGGCAGGAGGAGGCCGACAAGAACACCAATAATGGCGATCACAACCAAAAGCTCGATGAGCGTGAAACCCGAAGGCTTCCCAGGATTTTTCGTCTTCATTTTTTACCTTCATTCACAAAGTGGGTTTGTGGCTGGCTAGGAAAAATCCGGGCTGGCTGGTTAATTGATATTGAGATTCAATCTCAATAGAGTTATTCTAGTCGGTTGCTCAGTTGCGTCAATACTATTTTCCAGAGGAAATCCATGACACAAGATTCGTCGAATGATCAGAAAGCTACCGAGTATTCTCCTCGCAATACGCTGGAGCAGCTTAAGCCCATAGCATCTGCGGAACTCTTACAAGGACGCCGAGAGTTGCAGATTTTGCATGGCGAAGAGGTCTATCGCCTCACGCTTACGCGGACCGGAAAACTGATTCTGCACAAGTAATTTGTCCAGCCCGTGAAGGAGGTGCGCATCATACCCTGCTTGCGAAGGCTTCTTGTTAGCCATCTTCAGCCAGAAGCGTCTGAAGCGACGGCTCGATTGCTTCGGCCCAAATGGCATATCCTTTTTGTTTTGGATGAAGCAGATCAGGCATGATTTCTTTCGAGAGCGTTCCGTCTGGTAGAAGGAATCGTTCATTGATGTCAAGATACGTGACGCCATCGTTCTTCGTCAGTTTCTTTAGCAGGGCATTCGTTCTGTCGTTATTTTTTCTCGGTGGATCGCCCGCTTTTTCCGAACGCGGGAAGATGGCTAAAAGAAGTATCTTTGTTGTAGGAGACTTCGTGTTGATGCGCTCGATGATCTTCTCGACCCCCGCAGCGATAGCTTTTGGCGGATCTTTTCTGTGACCGGTATTATTCGTACCAATCATAAGAACAACTACTTTTGGCTGGACTTCTTCGAATTCACCGTTGTCCAGTCGCCAGAGAACGTGCTCGGTACGGTCACCACTAAAACCGAGATTGAGTACCTTCCTTTTTCGGTAATATTTATTCCATGTTTTTTTCCCGGCAGTTTCCCAACTATGAGTGATTGAGTCTCCGAGAAAGATAATGTCCCACTCGGTATTTTTAGCTTCCGTAACTTTGCTTTCGTGTCGTTTCTGCCACCAGTTTTTTTCATCACTCTTCATGCGATGCGCCGGCGTTGTTGCATTTTTAATTGCTGCCTGAACAACATTTTCAGCGTGGGCTGTAGCCGGTGCTGCAAAAAAGCAGATGATTGCCAACTGGAAGACGCGAGGAGAAAACATAGCCAAATCCATTCTTGCCAAGGGCACTTTATGTATCAGAACACCATGTATATGTACTGACGCTTCACGATATTATCAGATTCCCGCCCGAGCACAGGATGAAATCGCCATTATTCGGCATGAAATCAAGCATTTTTTACGTTCGCATGAGTTCTTCGTGTACGGGCTTTTGGCGTGCGCAAAGAGAGAAGAACAGGTCGACTCCTAGACCTCGAGGGGTTTTAGAGATTCGTAGTGAATGTGCTCCATCATGCAGGGTGGAGCGATTCCACGGCTGGCTCACTAGGTCAGGTCTGTTGTGTGAAAGGCACCGGTTTCACTGGTTTCCCCTTCGTGCATGTATACGTGCGCACGAAGAATGAAAATACCCGATTGGCACGTCATCTGGTTGCCTGCCGTTGCTGCTCGGTCCGCATAGGATTGGATGGGAAATAGCTTCAAGGATGCAATGCAGGGTATGTGTCACCTTTGGCGATGTATAGTGGGTCAAGCAACGCCTTGTCTGCTGTCCCGTGAACTTGCCTATGACGAGAATGTCAAAAGGAAATTGTATGAGAGTTATGATCGTATCTGGAAGTCATCGTCAGGAGAGCCAGTCTGCCCGTGTGGCTGAATATGTTGCGGATGACCTCACTCGAATTGATTCGACACTTGTTCTCGATAGTTTCAGCTTGTCCGGTAATCCCTTACCGCTCTGGGATGAAAGTGCCTGGCAAGGTACGAGTTCTCTTGCAGCCTTGTGGCAGCCAATTCGTGATCGCATGCGACAGGCACATGCGTTTGTTTTTGTGACGCCTGAGTGGGCGGGTATGGTTCCACCCGCGCTAAAAAATCTCTTATTGTTTGCGAGTCCTCGGGAAGTAGGTCATAAGCCAGCACTCCTGGTCGGAGTTTCAGCGACTCGTGGTGGTAGCTATCCGGTGAGTGAACTGCGAACAAGCGGGTATAAAAATAATCGGCTTCTTGTCATTCCTGAGCATATTCTTATTCAGGATGTCGCCGATATGCTGGTTGGTGACAGTCCCTCGAATAAGCGGGATGCATGGATTCGTAAGCGAATTACATTTGCAAACCGTCTCTTGCTTGAATACGGGAAAGCTGTTGGGTCGATCAGAGCCAGCGGCCTTACGGACGATGCAGATTTTCCATATGGCATGTAATTCTCAGGGCTTTTTCATACAGTGGTCTCGTGGAATAAGATTTTCTAAGTAAGTCACAAGAGATTCATTTATGTCGTCGGAAGGAACAGAGTCTTCAGTACCTCGTGGGAATCTCGCTGGATTTTTCGAATATGCCCGTGACGATATCCGCTCCGGCTTTCTTGTTTTTCTGATTGCTCTCCCGCTGTGTCTTGGCATTTCACTTGCGTGTGGGTATCCGCCTATTGCAGGTGTGTTCACGGCAATAGTTGGTGGCCTTGTCACACCGCTGCTGACAAATAGTGAGCTCACCATAAAAGGGCCTGCCGCCGGACTTATTGTTGTCATTGCTGGTTGTGTTTCTGAATTCAGTG
>JADHSL010000071.1 GCA_016776925.1 Pirellulales bacterium
GAGCGAAGACCAGGCACAAAAAGGGCAAGATGTTTCTTGAAGAGACAAAGAATGGTGAAAAGGAGGAGTGCATGGAAAGCCTCTCTTGTGAAAACCAGCGAAATCATAGCTACTGGAATGCTGCGACCGTTTATTGAGAACCATATGTTTAAAAGATAGGAAATTTAATCTTTTTTTAATATGAAAAAGGCTGTTTATTTAATTATGTGCAAAAACTTTTACTCTGCACTGATGCCATCACGTGTCGCGATGCCCCTTTATGTCTGCGTCACCTGCTTTTTCTTTCTTTATGCCGTTGGTCTTGCAGCACAAAGCAGTCCAGCAACAGGGAGCCTTCATGACACGGAGGCAGATCGGGCTGAAGAGTTTCTTGTTCAATATCGAGAAAAGGCAATGAAGCGATGGAGTCAGGATATTGAGACGCTTGAGCAGAGGGATGTCGTTCAGAGAGATCCAGAAGGGGCTATTCTCTTTATCGGGAGTAGTAGCATCCGGCGGTGGGACACTATTGAGATTGATATGGCACCCTACCAAGTCGTGCAGCGAGGGTATGGTGGTGCCAAGTACAGCGACTTAGCAGTTTTTGCAAAACGTTTGATTCATCCGCACAAGTACAACGCACTGGTTGTGTTTGTCGCAAATGATGTTCAGGGTAAATCAGGTGACCATTCGCCCCAACAGGTAGAAGAGTGTGCTAGGTACATTGTGGAAGTTTCCAGAAAACATCAACCGCAGTCCCCAGTTTTTTTCATCGAAATAACACCGACACGAAAACGATTTTCTGCATGGCCGTTGATTCGTAAAGCGAATGCCCGACTTCAACAACTGGCTTTGTCGATACCCGATGTTTATTTTATTGCGACAGCAGATCATTTCCTGGATCCCTCTGGAAATCCACGAGACGAACTGTTTGTTGATGACCAACTTCATCTCAATAGTAATGGATATAAAAAATGGTCGACATTGATTCGTCGAGAGTT
Source organism: Pirellulales bacterium (assembly GCA_016776925.1). Lineage (GTDB taxonomy): Bacteria > Planctomycetota > Planctomycetia > Pirellulales > UBA1268 > UBA1268. Next base: position 981 of record JADHSL010000071.1, read on the forward strand.
AGATGAGGCATTTCAGTAATCCGAGGTCTAGAATGCTACCGTGACGGTTCCTCAGTCCTCCCATGAAAGGAGAATGGGGAGGTGCTAGGTATCGGGAGTATTCCGTGCGGTGAACGCAAAAGGCCGAAGTCATGTTCTCAAGTTTTTCTATAGCAATTCCTCCCGAGATTGGGGCCACCTGTGGAAGGGAGCCAGTGTCTTGGTACAACAGTTAGATGTGGGCATCCATGAATGTACATGAAGAAAGAATCAGGCTGACAGAAAGTAACGAGGAGTGAAACTCGGTATGGCAAAAAAGATCAAAGCAAAAGGGCCCGTTGTTGAACTCGATGGGGATGAAATGACCAGAATTATCTGGGAGTTCATTAAGGAGAAACTAATTCTTCAGTATGTTGATGTAGACCTCCGCTATTTTGATCTGTCGGTTCAAAGTCGAGACTCAACAGATGACCAGATTACGGTCGATGCAGCTCATGCGATTCAAGAGTGTGGCGTAGGTGTGAAATGTGCCACGATTACGCCAGATGAAGCAAGAGTAGAAGAGTTTGGTTTGAAGAAAATGTGGCGTAGTCCGAACGGTACGATTCGCAACATTCTTGGCGGAGTGATTTTCCGAGAACCTATAATTATTGGAAATATACCGCGGTTAGTTCCTGGTTGGACAAAACCAATTGTTGTTGGTCGTCACGCATTCGGAGACCAGTATCGCGCAACGGATTTGAAAATTCCTGGTCCAGGGAAGCTTACATTAACCTATGCCCCGGCTGATGGATCCGCACCTATGGAGATGAATGTCTATGACTTTCCGTCCAGTGGTGTAGCGATGGCAATGTACAACCGGGATGATTCGATACGTGACTTTGCTCGTGCAAGCTTTCGGTATGGTCTGGCGCGAAATTATCCTGTTTATCTTTCAACCAAAAACACAATCCTAAAAGCGTACGATGGCCGCTTTAAAGACTTGTTCCAAGAAGTGTTTGATGCTGAATTCAAAGAGGAGTTCGCAGCAAAAGGAATCACCTACGAACATCGGCTTATTGACGACATGGTGGCATGTGCCATGAAGTGGGAAGGTGGTTACGTTTGGGCATGCAAAAACTACGATGGTGACGTGCAGAGCGATATTGTCGCCCAAGGATTTGGGTCATTAGGCCTGATGACAAGTGTATTGATGACGCCTGACGGAAAGACAGTTGAGGCTGAAGCAGCCCATGGCACGGTCACGAGGCATTACCGCCAGCATCAGCAGGGAAAACCCACGAGCACGAATCCGATTGCGTCGATCTTTGCGTGGACGCGAGGCTTAGCACACCGAGGCAAGCTTGATCAGACACCCGATGTGACAGCCTTTGCAGAAACGCTTGAAAAAGTCTGTATTGGAACAGTTGAACAAGGCAAGATGACAAAAGATCTGGCCTTACTCGTTGGGAAAGACCAGCCATATCTTCAGACACAAGAGTTTCTGGATGCAATTGATGAAAATCTTCAATCCGCAATGGCTTGATGAGAACGAACTGCATGAAAATATCTTGTGTGTGGTCGTGAAGGTGTTTTCAAGTCCGGATAACTTTTTAATTGCTTGTAAAGGTGTTGCTGATGAAATTAGTCGAGTATGCCAACACATCTAGGTGCGTATTATTCTTTTGCGGAGTGCTTGTCTTTGGTCTTTCCATTCCCCACGTTGCTTGTGCCAACGAAAGCAATTCTGCACACCATCTCTTTATTCTTTCGGGGCAGTCCAATATGGCTGGCCTGAGGCCAGAAGAGTCTTTCATCCCCGATGTGGAGGAAGCATTCGGGAAAGACCATGTCATTGTTGTGAAAGATGCCCTTGGTGGGCAACCAATTCGTAGATGGTGCAAGAATTGGGAGACTGCAGATGGCAGTCGACCGGAGTCAACAGGAGACCTGTACCAACGTCTTATGGAAAAAGTTCAGGCGGTGACAGGTGATAAAGAAATTCAAACGGTTACTTTTATCTGGATGCAGGGCGAGCGAGATGCAAAGGAAAAGCATGGAGAGGTGTACAAAGCAAGTCTTGAGGGCCTGCTTGAGCAGTTGTCTGGTGATTTGGAACGAGACGACATCAATGTTGTAATCGGTCGCCTCAGCGATTTTGATATGAACAATACAAAATATCCTCATTGGAATCTGGTTCGTGAGCAACAGGCCGCCTTTGTGCAGGATGGTCCACAGCGCACTTTAGTCAATACAGATGATCTCAATGATGGAGTGAATCGCCGCGGTAAAGAAATCAGGGATGACTTGCATTACTCAGCACATGGATATGTGGAGTTAGGCAGTCGATTTGCGAAAGAGGCCATTCAGTTGATTGAGGCCTCGAATGGACTCAGTCGTGGGCAGTAAGGCGTTGCGGGTTTGCCGTTACCTGCGTTGAATAAAAGTGTTAGGGGGACTGCTGATGGTGAATTCATATGCCAGAACCACTGGAATAGTTCTCGTGTTTTGGAATGCAATGCTTCTGCACGACCAGGCCGTATGTCGTGGTTCGGAACCAACTATTCCTAAGGGCCGTGTTCTTGTAATTGGAATAGATGGCGTTCGGCCTGATGCACTTCAAATTGCAGATACTCCAGCTATTGACGAACTTATTACAGCAGGTGCGTTTACAAATAACACGAAAATTCTCGGCGATCGCTATCGCGACAATGAAACAATCAGTGGGCCGGGTTGGTCAAGTTTTCTCACGGGAGTCTGGGCAGATAAACATGGCGTTAACGACAATACGTTTCGTGGTGAAAACTATGATGAGTATCCGCATTTTTTTGCGTATTTGAAGCAAGCGTTCCCCAAGGCTGTTACGGGATCATTTGTTGATTGGGAGCCGATTGACACGTTTATTCTTCGTGATGCAGATGTACGAGAAGTTTGTCCGGCATCGAGTCAAGATAGTTTGTCACAGAAGGATGAAAAACTAGCCAACAAGGCAGCGGAGTTCTTGGCCCAGAAAAATCCTCATGCGGTCTTTGTCTATTTTGGTCAGGTTGATGAAATTGGTCATCAGGATGGGTTTCATCCAAGTGTGCCAAGCTATCTGCAGGCTCTACAGGCTGTGGATGACCATGTAGCAAGCCTTGTAGAAGCAATTCAATCACGTCCGGAATACCTTGCAGAGAACTGGCTTGTTGTTATTTCTACGGATCACGGAGGTCGCGGCAGGAAACACCGTGGTGGTCATGACGTTCCGGAAATATTCACTACTTTTTTAGTAGTCAGTGGGAGCAGTTCCATACAAGGAGAAATTGAGGAGCCTTCCTATATCGTCGACGTTCCCGTCACGGCACTTACGCACCTTGGTGTCCCGGTCGACGTGGCATGGCAACTCGATGGTAAAGCTGTAGGGATAAGGCAAGAGTTCCTGAGCGATCATTAAGATTCGTTTGGAAATGCTTGCGTCAAGCAAGACGTTCTCACAAGTCGTAGTTGTTTTATTCTGATCTTGCACTACAGTTCTTGTAGTTTTTGGTGAACTGAGTGATACTTAGGAAATCAAAGTCGTATATTTGGGCGAAGGCGCCCCCAACAGAAGCCTTTACGTGCCAATTCCTGCCCAAGCGACTGAGACTGTTAAGCACGATATGCACTGGGAGTATGCCGTACCAATTGCAGCGATTCATGTCCTATCGTGTCTCGCTATCGTACCTTGGTGTTTTAGCTGGTTTGGAGTCATTGCTGCTGCTCTTGGCACGATAGTATTTGGTACCTTTGGGATTAATCTTGGCTATCATCGCCTGTTGAGTCATCGGAGTCTGTCAGTTCCACCATGGTTTGAGCGTACGTTGGCAACTCTTGCGGTTTGCTCACTTGAAGACACTCCTTCTCGCTGGGTCGCAAACCACCGTCTTCATCACTGTCATTCCGATGATGACCCCGACCCTCATTCGCCACGTGACGGTGTCGCGTGGTCGCATATGGGATGGCTTTTTCGTCGTGCTCCACACAGAAGATCACTTGATTTTCTAGACAAATATGCCCGAGATATCCTCATTGACCCTTATTATCGTGCACTTGAGCAACACCCAACTGCAGTCCTCTGGATATATATTGCCCACGCCATAGTGTTTGGGATTTTTGGCCTACTGCTAGGGCGCTTGATCTCAGGTGATTGGGCAGCGGGAGCTCAACTCGCTGTGAGTTTGATTGTTTGGGGCGTCTTTTTGCGAACCGTTCTTGTTTGGCATATCACGTGGAGCGTGAATTCACTTACGCATCTCTTTGGATATCGCACCTACTCGACGGGAGAAGATAGTAGAAATAATTGGCTAGTAGCCATGCTAGCAATGGGGGAAGGGTGGCATAATAATCATCACCACGATCCAGTGAGCGCTAGTACTCAGCACAAGTGGTGGGAATTTGATATCACCTATTACGTCATCTTGCTGTTGAAGTCTCTTGGAATCGCATCAAACGTAAGACAGCCGCGACACATACGGCAGAAGCGGTGAGAATTCATAAAAGAGCCCCTCTGCTTTGTGTTAAAGCAGAGGGGCTCTTGTGTTGCCACTGTTAGTCAGCTTTTTTCTTTGGATTTCTTCCGGCTTCGAATTCTTCAAATGAAAGCTTTCCGTCGCCATCTTTGTCACGATTTTTGAACCATTTGTCGGCCTGTTCTTTCATGCCTTCTTTTTTTATAACACTTTTGAATTCTTCGAGTGATAGGAACCCATCTTCATCTTTGTCACGTTGCTTAAATTGTTTTTCAGCACTCGCTGGTTTTTTTTCACCCTCTTCGCCACGTGTTTCGGCAATACCAAGAAGAGTGAGTGCCACAAGTGCAAGCCATGCTATGAATCGAAATGAACGCATTATCGTACCTCAGTTAAATTAGGGTTATGCTTTTCTCACGTCGCTTGGAGTGTAAGTGCTGCGTTGCGGGCACGCAAGTAAACCAGAGCGAGGGGAAACTTTTTGGTTAATAAACCTTCTCGAGAGGGTTTGCGATATTATGCAGGCATGTTGGAAAGAGTCTGCAAGAAAAGATTACTTTGACAGTTCCTCATATACATAGTTAGGGAAGTAATGAAACGCCATTTTTTTGTTCTTGCGACTGGATGTACGGTTATTTTTTTGTTGGCTTATTCCACATGCTCTTTACCCGCCGCTGGCGTGAACGGATCGGGCATTCCTGGTTCACCAGAGATGATTAAGTTGCACGAGCTATGGAAGCCGTTGAATGCTTCTCCGGCAAAGCAGCGAGGACGCGAGCGGTTCAATGGAAACAAGTACGGCATGTTCATTCATTGGGGGCTGTATTCTCAATGTGGCGGGGTTTGGAAAGGGGAGCGGATGGAAGAAGGTGGCACTGGTCCAAAGGTGGCGGAATGGATTATGCGACGAAAAGAAATTCCACGAGCAGAGTACGCAACACTTGCTAAAACATTCGATCCAGCAAAGTTCGATGCAGATGAGTGGGTTTCAATCGCTAAGGCAGCCGGCATGAAATACATGGTTATCACATCAAAGCATCATGACGGTTTTGCGTTATTCGATTCAGAAGTGAGCGACTTTAATGTTGTCAAAGCAACGCCGTTCAGAAGAGATATTATTCGTGAACTTGAGCAGGCGTGCGAGCGAGGTGGGATTGCTTTTGGTGTCTATTATTCCCACGCGCTTGACTGGCGTGACGGTGGCGATTCTGGGATGAAAGACTTTTGCTATGACGAGACGCCAAAGCAAGCCATGTTTGTGAATGACTTCGATCCCGCGGCTGTTACATTTAGCGACTACATCACTCAGAAATCGTTGCCCCAGGTTAAAGAGCTCGTCTCAAATTATAACCTTTCTGAAATCTGGCTCGACACACCGATCTATATTCCACCTGAGTTTAGTTTCAGATTTTATACGACGATTTACGAAGCCAACCCCGAGATTCTTGTGAGTCAGCGAATTGGGAACGAGTTCGGTGACATCGGAACCCCCGGTGACAATGTCATTCCTGATGAAGCAAGTGAAAATACGTGGGAAGGCATAGCGACAACAAATAATTCATGGGGATTTAAGTCGTACGACAAAGACTGGAAGTCACCACAAGAAACACTGTTCTGGCTTCTTGAAAATGTCAGTAAAGGAGGCAACTTTTTGCTTAATGTCGGCCCAGACGGAACAGGTATTATTCCGAAGCAATCGGTGGACAATTTGTTAGCAGTAGGCCGATGGCTCAAGGTCAATGGTGACGCAATATACGGAACAAAACCATGGGTGATAACGCATGAAGGTCCAACAGGCGTTTCGATCAAGGGAACCGAGCATCGCAGCAAGCACGGCTTTCAGCTTGATGTTACAAGTGAAGACTTTTGGTTTACGAAAAAAGGGAGCAAGTTGTATGTGATCGGGATGGTTTGGCCAGAAAGTGGCACTGCTACAGTTCGATCTCTTAACGAATACGCATTTACGGACATAAATCTTCTTGGTTCAGAAAAAAAGATTAGGTGGAGAAAAGAAGCAGAGGCTATTGAAATCGACCTGCCTGAAATTGAATCAAAAGAACTTGGTTATGCCTTGGAGTTGATTCGTTAGCCCGATGATGTTCGCTTCCTTGCGTTTCTCGTTGGAAACGAAAATTGAATCAGTCACCTTTTCTGAGGAGTGATTGTTTCAGGGAGGCTCGCATTATTCATTCTTCACTGGCTGAAGATTGAAGGAATGAAATAATCGAGGATAGTTCTTCGGCAGTAAGCAACTTGGCGAGTTCTGGCATCAGAGATGCTGTTGAGGGAAATATTTCATCAATCTTCTTTCGAGAAATTGTATGAACTGTTCCTACAGCATCTTTCAGTACAACGGGATCTCCGGCAGACACCTGCAGCCCACTCGTGGCCGTGCCTTTGGTTGTAAGAACGGTCATTGTTTCAAAACCAGCAGCTATTGCTGCGTGTGGTTTTAGAATGTCTTCTTGCAGTGCAATAATTGAATGCTTGCGAGCGATCTGAGTTAAATCAGGACCTATTTCACCACCATAGCCGTCAACGATATGGCATTTGGCACACCCAACACGTTCGGAATGAAATATAGCTCTGCCGAGTGACGAACTGCCGCTGACGTTTGAAAGTATGCCGGTTTGCAGAATGTCATTTCCTGTGCTGGATTGATCAACGAATATCGAAAAAGATATGTGGTCTGCGGTGTCTGGTACTTCCGATAAGACCCTGCAATTGACTTGTAATTGAAGTGGAGAGAAAGCACTTACGTCATATGCAATTACAGATCGACCTGTTACCTGTATTGCGGGCATCGTATTGTCTACGTGTGTCAATCCCGGAGAAACAGTTAGTGATGGTCGTTGGGGTTTCTTGCGGCGTGCTGATGTGACCTTAGTTTGACTTGGTGGTGGTCCGCTCGGAGTTCCTCCAGAAAAAGCCATTGTCCAAGGAATCTGTGTTAGGTCGACGGTTGATTCTGTTGTCGTAAGGATGGGAGCAACCCAGAGGGCTTCTTCTGGCTTGTTGTGGGTCGAGTCAACGACAAGATAAAGGCGTTTTGCGTTACGGATATCAATGTTGATTGCTGCCTTACCGTTACTTGTATAGACAGGTTGCCCCGGTGGAATAAAAGTTGTGTCGAGCCTCGTGCTTGGCTCAATCTTTTGAATCAGTGGTGGTTTTGGAAATATCTCGCTTAGTTGTATGTCTTTCCAATCATTTTGCAGGCGGTGCTGTCCCCACCAAGCGGCGTATCCGCAGATGTCTTTCGGGCCATGTTGAGCAATATCCAACATTGCTGAAGCAGCTTGAAAGCTTGAATTGAATGCAATGGCATCAACCATTTGTTTTCGATCGACGAGTGGTAATGTTCTAGCCATGGCTCGGGTTTTGAGTGAACCAACGGAGGCGTCAGGGTGCAGACGCCACGCTATTCCCGAGAGACGGTGATCCCATACAAGCGGATCTTCCGAATGACTCACAAGAATCTCATACGCTTCTTGTTCTTTCCCTTCACATGCTGTTCCCAAGGCTTCTAAATACCATCGGTCCCAGCCATCAAAACCATCGGCAAGCTTCTTCAGTAGTTCACGGCACGTTTCAAAAGGTTCGTCACGAAGAGATATCGCTGCCTCTCGACGAACAGAAGGGGCTGAATCACGGCATGCCTGCTCTCGGACGTGGAGCCAGAAGTCATGAATCTCATTCGAGGCATCTGGTTCTGATGCTGCGCGACGTAATGACCGAAAAGCAGCAACACGTATCTGTTGATTCTCATGGTGCAGCAATTCAGCGAGGCGATCGAAACCTTTTTGTCCACAGTTTGGCAAAAGCCACACAGCGCGAGCAACAAAGAACGGTTGGTCAGATTGTGAGAGTGCAATAATCTCTGGTCCGACATCTTTGCCGAGTGCCTGCAGAGAACGAAATCCGAGAGCTCGAACATGAACCGCGGGGCTTTTCAATGCACGAATCATTCCAGGAACTGTTGAAAGATCAAGTTTGTCTATCGTTGGAATAAAATCTTTTGGTGCTACCCGGTAGATAGATCCACTTCCTTGAGAATCCTGCATTCTATGTCCACCCACTCCAGGATCGTACCAGTCACTTACGTAGATGGCACCATCTGGACCGACAGCAACATCAGACGGTCTGAACATGCCGGAATGTATACTGCCAGAACGCAGCTTCATGAATAGAGAACGCTGTAGGGAGAATCCTGCCCCTTGTGATTTCGGCGAGTATTGAAAGACTTCTCCTCGTGCAGACTCGCATACGAGAAGAAGCCCATCCGGATATATCTTCTCGAAGCATCCATTCTCTCCAAAGACAACGCCAGTTGGTGCGCCAAAACCGTACACATCACCGGCAGGAATTGTGCCAGGATCTTCCTGACGCCACTCGGCAATTCTGGTTGGTTGCCCTGGTCGTTGATCTAGTTTCCATTTTCGTGACCCATCTGCTGAAGAGAATCCAGCATTACCGTACTCCATCAGCCAGGTAGTCCTACAGGCAGGTGGATCGTCGTTGTCAGCGTGAAAGACATCACCGAAAGAGGACAGGCTCTCCTCATATACATTTCTGAAATTATGACCAATTGGTTCAAGACCGGTGCCGTCAGGTCGTACTCGCATTGCAACACCACCGACCCATATCCTCCCATCATCGCTTTTTCGACCAGGGAAGTTTTCCTTGAGATGTGGGCTGCCGCCAGCGTATGAACTGCCAGCTCGAAGTGTCCAACCAGATTTATCCGTGACCGTATGCGGACCCCCGTTACCAGTATTAAAGTACCAATAACCATCAGGTCCGACAGTGACGCTGTGAAGGCTATGGTCATGGTCAAGGCCACTAAATCCGGTCAGGAAGACTTCTTTCTTATCGACATCCTTATTGAAATAGGTGTCGCCATCTACGTCGGTATAAATCAAGAGGTTTGGCGCACATGAGACAATAACCTGATTTCCTAAGACGGCTATTCCAAGAGGTGCAACAAGATCAATATCTCTAACAAATGTGTGAGATGCATCTGCTTTTCCATCACCATCAGTGTCTTGTAAAACAACAATCCGATCACCTTTTTCATTGGTGAGGCCGAGACCGTTGTTTCGAAAGTTCCGGTAGTTTACAGCTTCGGTAACCCAGATACGGCCGTCAGCATCAATGTCAAAGTTCGTTGGATTAAAAAGCTGTGGAGTTGTTGCCCATACTGTCGCTTCGAAACCATCAGCTATGTCAAATTCGCGAGCCGGTATATGCTCTGCTTTGAGCGAATTGGTCAGAACGAAAAAAAATAGTGCAAAGCATGAAGCAATTGCTAGTCGTGTAGTCATAATCTCTCAGAATGTCATGTGGTCTATTGTGGCCCTGCGGTAGTTCAATGAGTCAGATACCACCACCTTTTCATTCAGTTTGCTACGAAAGTGAGCCCGTTAAAACTATGTTCAATGAATCGATGTCTCGAGCTACAAATATCGTACATGAGTGATCTCCATAAAATTGAGGTAGTATTTGAGAAGAATGGAGTTTTAGCTGTAAATAAGCCTGCAGGCCTTCCAACACAGGCGCCATGGGGCATCGAATCTGTCGAGTCTTTGATAAGGCGGCAAAAGTTTCATCAACACTTTGAAGATGCGATTGAGTCAGGAGGCACGCGTCATCCTGGTGGGTTCCTCGGAGTACCGCACCGTCTCGATCGTGCAGTTTCTGGTGTCATGCTTTTAGCCTTGACTCCGAGAGCGGCCAGACAGCTTTCTCGCCAATTCGAACGTCGACAAATCCAAAAAACGTACGTCGCGGTTGTTGAATCAACAGATGCGTTACCAGTAAGCGAAGAACCATTTATTTGGCGGGATGCAATACGTAAAGTTTCGGGAGAGCCTCGTGTTGAAGTGGTGAAAACACATGACAGTCATGCAAAGCCAGCCTTAACAAAAGGTTTCGTGTTGGCATCTAGTAAAGATCGTTATCTATTGAAACTGCATCCGGAAACAGGCCGTATGCACCAATTAAGAATTCAGGCCGCATGTCGTGGTATGCCAATAGTTGATGACGCACTGTATGGGAGTGCATCAATGGAGGACATTGAAAACACTCGGCATCAGCCAATTGCTTTACACGCATGGTCGATTGAATATGACGATCCGGAAAACAAGCAGAGAGTCGCTGCACATGCTTCCGTTCCAGAAACACCTCGTTGGATGTGCTGGCGGGATGTAATCTCTAGTCGTATGCAAAGTGAATCTCAATAAGAAGCTACGTTACGGCATCTGTAGATTCAGGCAATTTCACTCTTAGGTATCGCCGCATCAGAATACGTCGAGTTGAAAATGATGGCCCTGATGGTACCGACGAGATTTCGGATAGTAATTTTGCCATGATCGATTGTAAACAGGCACACGCATCTCCTGAGGATAGCGATGGTAGAGATCATTTGCGCTTTTCATATATCCATCAGCGTAATAGTTCTGGGGATACCAGACATACGGATAATGGTAGAGCCGATTCCAGTCGTGGGTGTTGTACGAGTTTGCCCACTGATAACCATAAGCCTGTTTGCCAGCTGCTGGTGGTTGTTGGGCGTGCGCAGGTAACGAATACCCCAGAAAAGCACTGGCAACAACTAGTGCCAGTGCATACGTATGCCACTTCATTCTATTTCCCCCCGTGTACTGATTCGGTAAGTCCGCGAACGGTTCTTCCGCACATCAGGAAAATTATCGGCAAGCGGGACGATCAGACTTCACGGAAAAAGTGGCATTTTCGGCATAATTTAAGAATTACGCCGTCTGCGTTTGCTCAGAAGGGAGCCGTCCCTCGGCCAATTCCTTATCCCATTCGTCCATAAGGGGCCAATGGGTGGCACAGGTGCCAAAGTCAGCCAAGGTGAGATAGCCCTTCAGTCTGTCAATGGTTTTTGCGAGTAGTTCATCATTTTTTCGAAAAACAGGTCCGTGGCTTGGTAAAAGCCATTCGATATCACTCGCTGCAATGCGTTCCAGCGACGAGATAAATGAAGGAATGTCGCTGCCGTGATGGGCGTCAATTGCTCCCACAGATCCGTCTCTATAGATGTTGTCTCCTGAAAGAAGAAGATTGCCGAAGCGAAATGCAAGCTGGCTGTCCGTATGGCCTGGCGTGTGCCAGACTTCCAATTCTCGTTTACCAACTTTAATTTTATCACCATCAACAATAGGCTTCTCAATTTTTACGATGGGCATTTCAAGATGTACATTCTGAGCCGAAATCTCCGCAAATGTTTTGATCCGGTCCCCCTGCTCAAGTGACCCTACCGCTTTTGGGTGCGCAAAAGCAGGTGCTTTCAAGAGACTCTTTGCCTTGGCGAGTCCCTGAACGTGGTCAACATCCGCATGGGTGGCAATAAGTCCGCGGCATTGGGAAATTGGGAAATCAATTTGACGAATAAGTTCAATTATTTCATCAACATTTTCCTCATACCCAATATCGACAAGAATCCATTCGTTTTCATCGAAAAGAAGATAGACACTGCATCCAATTCGCCATCCGGCTTGATGGTTTATTTCAATGACACCAGGGAAAAGTGGACGACGTTCAAGCATTGTGAAAGTAATTGGCTATAAGGAAAATTTTTAGACCGAGAGCAATGAGTGCATGGCTCACCAAAAGACTCATTGCATACAGCACTCCAGTGTAGGGCTAACGGACTTACTCGACAATCGAAAGAAGTGCTCTGGGGGTCCTAAACCGCTACTTTTTGAGCCGGAATGTGAATGTGTGCTGAATTGTTGAGGCCAACGGGTCCTCCCGAGACAATAAGTCTGATTTGTGTCCGTTTTTGGCCACCACTTTGTCCTGCGTCAGAACCTGATCCTTGCGTGGTGGTTGACCTAAATTTAAAAGGAGTTTTTGTCTGGAAGTGGTCTTTGTTCGCAAACAGTTCTCAAAACGTGAGGAATGAGATTTGTCTTATCAATAGTGTTTTGTAATGCATTAAAGATGAATGCAGATTCCCATTGAATGTGCGCATTCTGCCGTTCCGGCACGTCATGAAATTTCATGAACCACCAAATAAAAACTCCGCCCGGGGTGGGTACCCCGAGCGGAGATCACTGGCCGAAGTCGGGCAACGGATTTCCGTTCGACCGAACGTTTACACTATTTGGTACTTACGGTACGACTAACCGCAATTACCTTGGTAGCTCGTGTGGCTGTAGCGGAAGCGTCCGGAGTTGGGGCAACAGCTGCCTCAACACCACAAGCTGGCTCACATCCACAAGCTGGCTCACATCCACAAGCTGGCTCGCATCCACAAGCTGGCTCGCATCCACAAGCTGGCTCGCATCCACAAGCTGGCTCGCATCCACAAGCTGGCTCGCATCCACAAGCTGGCTCGCATCCACAAGCTGGCTCGCATCC
>JADHSL010000011.1 GCA_016776925.1 Pirellulales bacterium
GGACGAAAGAGATTCCGTATACGGTGTGCAAGCCTGTGTACGAGACCCGCGAGCAATGCTACACGGTGTGCAAGCCTGTGTATGAGACGTGCACGAAAGAAATTCCATACACAGTGTGTAAGCCTGTTTGGGAGACACGAGAGCGTGATATTTGCCATACCGTTTGTAAGCCAGTGCACTACACCAAGACTGTAAAGGTCTGCAAGGGTCACTGGGAAACTGAAAAGTGTGAAGTTCCAGGGCCAGTGGTTACCAAGTGCGTTCGTCAGCCAGGTTGTTGGGAGACGGACTGTTCCGGAAAACGATGTTACCGACCGGGGCCAGTGAAGAAGGTTCAGGTCCAGTGCCCATCAAGGACAATTTGTAAAAAGGTATGGGTTCCTGAAATCTGCGAAAAGCAGATTAAATGTGTTCGCTATGAGCGGGAAACCATTGTCAAAAAGCAGTGCTACAAAGTCTGCAAAATGGTTCAGGAGCAAAGGATCAAGACGTGCTGCTACAAGGTCTGCAAGATGGTCCCAGAACAACGCGTACGCACCTACAAGGTTTGCAAGATGGTGCCGGAACAGCGTGTGCGAACCTGCTGTTACAAGGTTTGCAAGATGGTGCCAGAGCAACGTGTGCGAACGTACAAGGTCTGCAAGATGGTGCCGGAGCGTCGGGTGAAGACCTGCTGTTACAAGGTTTGCAAGATGGTGCCAGAGCAACGTGTGCGGACATATCAGGTTTGCAAGATGGTGCCAGAGCAGCGTGTACGAACCTGCTGTTACAAGGTCTGCAAGATGGTGCCAGAGCAGCGTGTACGGACATATCAGGTTTGCAAGATGGTGCCAGAGCAGCGTGTACGAACCTGCTGTTACAAGGTCTGCAAGATGGTACCGGAGCAGCATGTGCGAACGTACAAGGTTTGCAAGATGGTGCCGGAGCAGCGGGTGAAGACATGCACCTATCGGGTTTGCAAGATGGTTCGGGAACAGCGATGTCGTGAAGAGTGCTACAAAGTGTGCAAGACGGTTAAAGAGACACACACAAAGAAAGTGCCGTATTGTGTAACCCGACCTGTTCACTACACAAAAACTATTGATGTTTGTCGCATGGTTCCAAAGAAGGTTGCTTACACAGTGACGAAGTGTGTTCCAAAGACAGTTTGGCGCGAACTGCCATGCGAGCCATCATGTGGATATGAGGACTAAGCGTACCCAGCCAGTCCCGTCCAACTTTTTTCTGAAAACTTACTAAAACAAATGAGGCCCGGATCGCTTGATCTGGGCCTCAGCTTTTTTGGGCCTACCCCGACGTGTATGTTCACGTTATGATTCTGGCTCGATAGATGCTGACATCGCCCCCTTTGACCGACGGATAAGTTTGTCAGCACCAAAAGCATGGATCTGGTCTCGTTTTAATTCGGCGTGCTCCCGTGTTGTGGTAAGGACGACAACTTTGCCTTTTTGATCAACCTCTGTTGCCATTTTGATTCCTGTTGGCGAGGGATGGCCGAAGAGCTTTTGGAGCATTGAGACAACGTATTGATAGGTGTGATCATTGTCATTCCAAAGGACAACGTGGTATCGAGGTTGCCGTTTGTTAGCCTTCTTTTTTCGTAAAGATGGATCTGGCTGGACATCTGGAACGGTGGTGGTAACTACCTGATTCATTATGCGTATGGGCCATGCAAACAGTGTCGAGGTTCAAAATCTTTGTCTTTGAGTATAGAGTCTGCATGGATCAGACAACTGTCTGAACTTTTTGAGAGGAGAAATTTGTGCTCGATCGCCGTTTTGTTGCTGACAATATCGATCTTATTACAGAAAACTGTTGTCTTCGAGGTGCCTCTGTTGATGTAGCCAGGTTTGCAGAGTTAGACATTCTGCGTCGGCAGTTGCAGTTGGATATTGATCGTCTCAATCAGGAGGCTGGCCGAGTTAGTAAATCGATCGGGAAAGTAGATCCTGGTGAACGTGAGTCACTCAAGGCGGAGGGGCGTCGGCTTCGTGAAGAGTCATCTGTGCTCCAGTCGCGGCAGGCGGAGGTGCTTGAAGAATCGGATAGGATTCTACGAGCCATACCGAATCTGACACATTCAGATGCTCCTCACGGTGGCGAAGAAGATGCGATGGAGGTTCGGCGCGGCAGTTCGAATGTTCCAGCTTTTTCATTTACGCCCAAAGATCATGTTGAGATAGGTGAAAATCTGAAGCTCTTTGATTTTGAAGCGGGCAGTCGGGTCGCTGGGCATGGTTTTTATTTTCTTACCAATGATGGAGTTCTTCTCGAGCTTGCGTTACAGAAGTATGCAGTCGACTTGTTAATGCAAGAAGGCTTTACGGTCATGACAACCCCAGATGTTGCTCGCGATTCAATATTGGAGGGTACGGGGTTTATGCCTAGGGGTCCTGAAACCCAAATTTACTCGATCAGTAATAGTGATTTGTCACTCGTTGCAACCGCCGAGATTACCCTTGGGGGTGCAATGCACGAAAAAATATTTAATATCAATGAATTACCACTCAAACTCTGCGGAATCAGTCATTGTTTTCGGACAGAGGCCGGTGCTCATGGCAGGGCGACTCGAGGCCTCTATCGGGTTCACCAATTCACAAAGGTGGAAATGTTTGCTTTTACAGCACCCGATAAGAGTGATGAAATGCATCAACAACTGCTTGATCTCGAATGCAAAATTTTCGATGGTTTAGGCATACCATACCGAGTCGTCGACACAGCAACTGGTGACCTTGGTGGACCTGCTTACAGAAAATATGACCTGGAGGCTTGGATGCCTGGCCGCGGTGAAACTGGTGAGTGGGGCGAAGTGACAAGTACATCGAATTGCACCGATTATCAGGCTCGAAGGTTAGGCATACGGTTTCGTAACCCGAGCGAAAAGGGGACGCAATTTGTTCACACTTTAAATGGAACAGCAGTCGCAATCAGTCGGGCGATTGTTGCAATTTTAGAGAATTATCAACAGCCGGACGGATCTGTGAAAGTTCCTGACGCGTTAGTGTCGTGGATGGGAAAGAGTGTTCTAACGGCCTAATGCACCACGAGAAGAAGAAATTACCATTTAAGGCCGAAGCGGGCTCCATCAGACTGTCCGCCAATGCCACCCTTTAAGGCAACGTTGTTCTTCTTGCGAGGCTTCTCTGAAGACGCAGGAATATCCTCCTCGCTGGAAGAGTCTTCTTTGTGTGCGGATTCAGACTTGTTGAGAGCCTTAAGAGAGAGCGAAAGCCTCTGCTCAGCTGGATCGACAGATAGAACACGACATTCTATCTGCTCACCCTCTTGGACAACGTCAGCGACACTGCGAATGCGTCGAGTTGCCAGCTCAGAGACATGAATCAAACCTTCAATGCCCGGCTCCAGTTTCACGAAGGCACCGAAATCAGCGATTCGACTCACCGTGCCTCGAACGGTTGATCCAACTGAATATTTGGCATCTGCTCTGGTCCATGGGCTCTCGACAAGGTCACGAATTGAAAGGCCAATCTTTCCTGTGTCTCTGTCTACTTTCTTGATCATGGCATGAACGTGCTGTCCAATCTCAAGAAATTCCTTGGGGTCGCTCACTCTTTCCCATGCAAGTTGGCTCACGTGAACAAGACCTTCGACGCCATGGCCAATATCAACGAAGGCACCAAAGTCACGGATCGAACGTACGATGCCTTCAACTTTTTCACCAGGCTCCAACGTCTCAAGCATTTTTGATTTTGCGTCTGAAGCCTGTTTTTCAATAACTGCTCGACGAGACAAAACCAGGCGACGAGCGTGGGGAACAACTTCAGTGACAAGGCTTTCGAGCGTTTGGCCGATCATCTCTTCAGGGCTTTCAATTCGCCATGGGCTAATAAGACTGGTAGGCATGAACCCTCGGATTCCCGCGACGTTGCACTCGAGCCCGCCTTTGTTGACAGCAGTACATCGAGCTTCAACGATCATGCCAACTTCCAATTGGGACCAGTCTTCTACCGCAACCGCTCGGTTTGCAGGAGCAACCTCATAGAGACCGTCCTCTTCATTGTGTCCCCCTACTGACAGTTCTAAGGTCTGCCCCACTTCAGGCAATTCACCACTCTCTTCAAACAGACCAGCAAGTTGAAGAGCACCTTGTCGTTGGTTCCCCAAATCGATGAAGGCTGTCTCCGGACCAATTGAGATGACGGTTCCTTCAACCTTTGCACCTGGCTGAATTGGTTGATCAACGAGACTCGTTTGTTCAAGCAAGGACTCAACTTCAAGCCCGGCAAGGGCTGCTTCAAAATCTTCCTCAAGATCTTCGTCAAGGTCTTGTCTCAGATTGGGGATACTTACTCGCTTCTGAGGAGGTACAGAATCAGCGAAAGCAGAGGCCTTTCCGCTCCGGTCTGATCGACCACGGTGACGCTCTTTTGTTTTTTTCGGTCGAGTGTTCTTCTCGTCTTCCTCTGTTGAGGAAGATGGGGCACTTGGTTCTGATGATGTGTCAGTGGAAGCTGAAGAAGTTTTGGACGTGATATACGTGTAGCGTGAAGTCGTCTCTGTTTGTGCGGAATCGGCTCGCTGTGTGCCTATTGCAATTCGTCGCTTGGGACGATCACCATCAGGAGTGGATTGTTGGGGACTTTCATGTTCCTGAACTGGTGGTGTACCACCATCAACAGCCTCAGATGGCGAATCGCCATCACGCGGATAGGACTCTGCGGACTCAGTTTTGCTGCCGGCTGTGTCGTCCATCAAAAGAACCTTAATGAAAAATGCGGGAAACAGGACTTGAACCTGCACGGTATTACTACCACTAGGCCCTCAACCTAGCGCGTCTGCCAATTCCGCCATTCCCGCGGAGAGTGAGTCAGTGTGGCTGCTGGCCTGTGCTTTTCACCAGATCCACCACTTCTATTATTGTGGGCCCCTTTGCTCCTCAGTCAAGCGATCCACTGTTTGTGAGTGGCCGGTTGTTACTGGGATGGCTTGTACCGGCTGCACGAGTTGCTGAATCCGCCCGACTGCGACAAGAACAGCGAATAACAAAACACTCCACACAACATCACCCACCGGCATCCACCGATAGAATGGGAGAGCAGCGACATAACAGGTTGTGAGGCCAGCTAAAGTATGCGGGTAGAGTTCAGATAGTGCCCACGTAGCAAAGTTCGACGTTATAAAAAAGATGAGAGAGGAGGCGAGACTTCCTCCTACGACTGCGATCCACCCTTGTCGTTTCACGAGGCTGCCAAATAGCACCGGGCAAGCAAAAGAACCATATACGACAAGGGTCATAATCGTAGAACCATAGCCGGGCAGTACCATGTTGCTAATAACAAGTGCTACAATTGGCACGGCTGCAGCGGCGAGTGAAATTCCAAAAAGAGAGCCTGCGGCAAGTCCAATCGCCGCCAATGGAGTAACGTTATAGGCGGGTTGCCACAGCCTGCCGCACACTCCAACTGCAACGAGGGCAAGCCATAATGCAATTTTTGCACGCGAACTGAAGTTAAGTGAACCACCTAGTTTTGAAGCCATCACACTGCTCGGTATATAAGAGATAGAAATAAGGAACCAAAATTTCCTACGAATATCATAATGCGGGGCTTTTTAAAGGCCCAGCGGTCTCTAAAACTCTCGGTACACTAGCGGTTTTTGTCAATCGAGCAAGTGAATGTGGTAAGCCCGGAGCTCTGCTACAGGAAGTACCACGACAGGAACACCGACTATGCCGGAACCAATAACAACCCTCAGCACCCTCGTCATTGAGAAATTATCAGGGGGGATTACTGCTATTGGCATCAATGTGCCGGGCCACTCGCAGAATGTGATGAATCAGGATTTTATGGAAGAACTTAAGCAAGTTCTTACCTTTCTTCAGCAAAATCCACCTCGTGGTCTTCTGGTAGAGTCTCTTCGAGATGACTCATTTCTTGCCGGTGCTGATATTGGTCAGATTGATACAGTTTGGTCACTGCCATCTGCTCGCGTGAAAGAGTTGTGTGACAACGGCAGAAGCCTCCTCGATATGTTTGCTGCATCGCCATGGCCAAGCGTTGCAGTAATAGACGGCGTTTGCGTCGGGGGAGGTCTTGAGCTTGCACTGGCATGTGATCTACGCGTAGCTACCGAGAATCCAAAGACAATCCTTGGAATGCCCGAAGTCAAGCTTGGGCTATTGCCAGGGTGGGGTGGCACTGTTCGCTTGCCCCGACTGATCGGAACAGGCCCAGCAATCGAACTGATAGCCTCGGGTGATGTGATCACCGGCTCTCAGGCCAAGACTCTTGGCTTAGTTGATGCCTATGTGCCAGTTCACTCAGCACGAGAATCAGCATGTGCATTCATTGAGCAAACAATTGCTACTGAAGATTATTGCAAGCGTCGAGCGGAGTTACAGTTACCGCAAGTACTTGATAAGCCAGAAAGTGACTTTTTGTTGGCGACAACTGGTGCCGTCATTGTGTCTCGTACCAAAGGGAATTATCCAGCACCCATGGTTGCGTTCGACACAATTATGCAGAGCGCTACAAAGTCAATGAAAGAAGCAGCGGCTCTTGAAAGCAAAGCCTTCGCTGACTTGTCGCAGACATCAGTTGCAAAACAGCTTGTTCGTGTATATCGGCTTGGTGAACGAAACCGCAGAGACTGTGGTCTTGGTGAGTCAGCACAATTAACTTCGAATGAGTCGGTGCATGTGAACGAGGTACAAAAGCCATCAATTGTCGGCGCAGGCATCATGGGTGCTGGCATTACAGCGCGTCATGTACGCTCAGGGTTCATTACGAAGCTTGTTGACATCGATGCCAGAACACTTGAGCAAAGTATTCCCGCCATTCTTGAGGAAGCCGCCTGGGACCGTTATCACCAGAAGACAAATCAGGAGAGAGTGAACGAGTTGACAGGTCGTCTCATGTCCTCAACACAGCTTTCATCGATCGCGGACACGGAGATTGTAATAGAAAGCGTGATTGAAAGGACCGACTTAAAACGACAGGTGCTTGCAGATATTGAAGCCACAGTTTCTCCGAGCACTATTATTTGCACGAATACATCAACGAATCCTATTGCAACACTTGCCGACGTATTTTCTGATCCAACACGTTTCTGTGGAATGCATTTCTTTAACCCTGTCAGGCAGATGTCTTTGGTTGAAGTCATTTGTGGTCCAGATACCAGTGACTCAACAGTTGCTTCAGTCGTTCTGCACGCAAAACGACTGAAGAAAGTACCAGTTGTTGTTCAAGACAGCCCCGGATTTCTTGTCAATCGAGTTCTGACACCATACCTGCATGAATCAGTTGAATTGTTACGGGAAGGAGTGGATCCGTCACGAATTGACAAAGTCTCTCGACGATTTGGTATGCCCCTTGGGCCACTCGAACTCTATGACATGGTTGGCCTTGATACGGCATTCTACGCTGGACTGGTCATGGCCAATGCTATCGGCGATCGTATTGAAGCCTCGCCTGTCATACCAGCACTTGTCAAAGCTGGTTGGTTAGGCCGCAAAACAGGAACAGGATTTTACTCATACAAGAGCACTGGTCATGATGCAAAAATTGAAAGTATCAATGAGAAACTGGGTGACTTAATCGATCCATATCGTTTGGCAGAACAGCAGATGACTGATGAGCAAATTTGTGACCGATTGTTTTTGCCGATGTTACTCGAAGCACTCCTTGTGCTCGATGAGGGTATCGTGAGGGATGGATGTGATGTCGACCTCGCTGTTATTCATGCGCTTGGATTTCCTGCGTTTCGTGGCGGAGTGCTTGCATGGGGTGATTCTCTTGGTGCAGCTGAAGTTGTTCATCGGCTTGATCAATTCAGTTACCTGGGGCCGCGAATGACACCACCGGCAAGACTCCTTGCTCATGCTGAATCAGGTTGCCCTTTTGCACTGGTGGAAGAACGCGGAATTCTTCTACCAAAAACTACTTAAGGGTGAAAAATGACGCGATTGTCTCGCTCCCCGGAAACTACCCCGGTTGTTGTGTCCTGCTGTCGAACGGCAATCGGTCGGTCTGATGCACACCACGGTGTTTTCCGAAAGGTCCGTGGTGATGAACTGGCTGCTTTGGTTGTATCCGAAGCGGTGGCAAGAGGAAGAGTTCCACCAGAATGTATTGAGGATGTTCTTGTCGGCGTGACCCAGCAACGAGCAGAACTTGGTGGCAATGTAGCCCGTACGATAGCCATGCTAGCAGGAGTGCCTTTCAGTGCAGCGGCATGCACAACCAATCGTCTGTGTGGTTCATCGCTACAAGGGATGTCACAGGCATGTCACTCAATCATGGCCGGTGCAGAAGACGTTCATGTTGTTGCAGGTGTTGAGCACATGCAACATCTCCCAATGAATTCTGAAATTGATTTCCACCCCCAAGCTTTTTCAAAGTCGAGTCGTGCGGTCCTTTCAATGGGTCTGACGGCTGAGTACCTCGCCTCTAGTCGTGGTATTAGTCGCAAAGCGCAAGAAGAATATGCACTTGAAAGTCATCGTCGAGCAACACAAGCAGCAGACACTGGATTTTTTAAGAGTGAGATTGTCGAGTGTCAGGGCCTGAATGCCAACGGAGTGCTTACGTTCATCGATCGTGACCAATCGATTCGTTCTGATGCAAACCTTGCAGCAATGAAACAACTCAAGCCAGTATTTTTACCCAAGATAGGGAGTATCACTGCTGCTACAAGTGCTCCGATGAGTGACGGAGCAGCTGCAATGGTTGTAATGTCCGAAGCAACAGCACGACGTCATCAGATCATTCCGATGGTGCGTGTGCTAAGCACAGCGGTTATTGGAGTGTCGCCAGCCTTGATGGGTATGGGGCCGGTGTATGCGACTCGCAAATTACTCCATCGTTCGGGAATTCATTTACGAGATATTGGGCTCTTTGAAATAAATGAAGCTTTTGCAGCCCAGGCGATGGCATGCGTTGAAGAATTAAAGCTTGATCATGACAGGGTTAATGTTTGTGGCGGTAGTTTGGCTATTGGACATCCCCTCGGAGCAAGCGGTGCCCGTATTTCCACAACACTTATTCACGCAATGCGAGATCGACAGGTTCATCTTGGCTTGGCTACGATGTGTATTGGGCTTGGGCAGGGAATCGCAGTAGTTTTTGAATTGATAGAATGATTCTATCGGTTTCGTGGTGTGCTGGTAGAACAAATGGTTCTATGTAGCTCTTTCCTGAGGAACAAGGCGCCGCAGTATCCTGCGAAAGGTTTTTACTAAGATTGCTGTATGGAAAAAACTTTGCATCATGCAGTCGAAGCTACGCCAGACAGCATGACTAATGGACAGATGCCGTCATCATTAGCTCAACTTCTGCTTGATCGTTGTCATACGAGTTTTGATCGTCCTGCAATAATGGATGCGCTTGCCGGTGAGACGCTTGATTGGGGACAAGTGCTGCAACAATCACTTCGTGTTGCTGAACGAATTGAGTCTGCTGGTCTGAGGCCAGGTGATCGAGTGCTTCATATTGGTCCGCATACCGCCGCATGGCCGATAGTAGACTTTGCCTGCTTACTCAGTGGTGTTGTGCATGTAGCCCTTCATGCAGAGGAAAGTCAGTCAGAACAAAATCGTCATCTACAATTATTTCAGCCGTGCGGATTAATTTTTTCAGGGGGAATTTCTCACCGAAGCGTAAGCCAAAGTGGGTTGCCTCTTCTTGAGGTGCAAGCAGACTGGCGTACGAACCATGTGGCGTGCGCAACTGTCCACAGTTGCATTGCTGAACGAGTCAGGAAATGTGACCCTGATGGGCCAGCCACGGTGCTTATTTCTTCAGGCACAACAGGTCGCCCAAAAGGCTTTGTGCACAGTCAACGATCATTGGTGATGAATGCAGTTGCATCTGCAGCGGAGTTCTTGGAAGAACCCGACGATGTTCGGCTTTCTTGGTTGCCTCAAAGCCACGCGTTGGCACGAGTTGGGGATCTTTATACGACACTTGTCCGAGGAGGCGCGCTGAATATTGTTCGTGATCGCCGCAAGATTCTTGAGGCATGTAAACAAATACCCCCAGCGGCAATTCTTGGAGTTCCAATTTTTTACGACAGATTAGCACGAGCTGCTCAGCAAGGAAGTATTACAAGCCTTGTAGATGCCTTAGGAGGACGGGTGCGCGTTTGTGTTTCAGGTGGTGCTCCACTTCGGCGATGGACTACTCGTGTCTTTCAGCAACATGGTGTACCCCTAGTTGAAGGGTACGGCTTGGCTGAAGCGGGTCCGGTTGTTGCTGTGTCCAATCCGCGATCTGAGCAAACCGGTGCCGTCGGACATGCATTACAAGGTATAGAGATCGCGATCTCCGATGCAAGTGTACGTTCAGGTGAGGTTTTAGTGCGGACTCCATGTCGTGCGCTGGCTGTAATAGACCCATCTCAAGGTCCAAAAGAGTCTCCAATTGATAGAACAGCGTGGTTGGAAACTGGTGATAAAGGCTTCCTTGATAATGATGGCCAGTTAAGAATTACCGGACGAATTGATGATGTGCTGACACTTGCCAACGGTACGAAGTTGTTGCCGGCTGATGTGGAGTCAGTGTTGCTTGAAGAACCGGCTGTCGCGCAAGTCTGTGTTGCAGGTGAAGGGCTTCCGTGGCCAGTGGCATTCATAGTACCTGAGCCAGTGACAGTACGAACTCTTCTTAAGCGATTTCGTTGTAGAGTATGGAGTCGTAAACAGGCTCTCTCTCACCCCAAAATACTTCGTTGGTTTTCGCATAGACTGGCTGAGCAGCAAAAAGGTTTACCTCGTCGAATATGTGTCAGACGGTTCCTACTTGTTGATCATCCATTCGACATGGCACATGGGGAAGCGACAGAGTCTTTTAAGATAAAACGTCATAGTATTGCAAAGCATTTTGCCTTATATATCCGCTCTTTTGAGCCACAAGCAGGCGGTACGAAAGCAAGCCTTCTACCTGGAGTCGGCACAATGAACGATACAAACCATCCGTCTGCTGAAAAAACAGAATCAGTTACGTTGCCCCAAAGTTCCTCTCAAACCAATTGTCTCACTTCAGCATTTTGGGGAGCAACAGATTCTTCTGTCGATGGAAGCGGATTTGCCCATGCTGCGGAGCAGATGGCGGTGGGAATGTCCGGCGAAATTTCTACTATTGTAGAGAGTGCCAAAGACGCTATCGAGAACCTTCGTACGAATGACGAACTCTATGAAAAGGTAGAAGGTCCGACATTACCCGCAGCTCCTTTAGCTGATGCGCCAATGCCGCCAATGGGCAAGCTTTCAGGGTCTGCAGAGCGCGCGATTAGTAAAACAGGTTTGTGGGGTTTGTTTGTACCGCAGAGATACGGCGGGTCAGGTTGTAGCTATATAGAGCTCATGCAAGCGATTACACATCTTGCTTGTGTCAATCCTACGGTCTCTGGATTGCTGTCAGTCCACTCAACAATTGGTGCTGTGTCAGCACTCACAACATTCGGTTCCGATGACCAACGCCAATACTGGTTGCCGCGATTGGCTGAAGGAAACCCAATGTCTGTTTTTGCTGCGACCGAGCCCGATGCGGGCTGTGACCTTCATAGGGTTGCATCACAACTTGAATATGACGGGAAAGAGTTTCGGCTAACTGGGACGAAGATGTTTATTACTGGTGCAACGTATGGTCGCTTGGTCAAACTCCTGGCAATTTCTGAAGGCAAGCCTGTTATTGTTCTTGTCAAGCTTCCTGATTCGGATACGCCACATTTCACATTGCAGAGCTATGGTCTTCATCCACTCAAGCACGCCCACAATAATGCTCTGAAATTTGAGCGGTTTCCAGTAGATTCTTCTTGTGTGTTGCGTCCTGGCAAATCTTTAGATGGTCAAGAAAGCGATGGCATGTCAATTGTGTGGCATGGCCTCAATCGTGGGCGTGTGGCACTTGCTGCACAAGCAGCCGGAACAATCAGCCTGTTGTTGAATCAGGCAGCTGTGTTTTCGGGCAAGCGACATACCTGGGGACAGCCAATTCAGAAGAGAGAGCTTGTGCTGGGTCGTCTCGGAAGAATGGCATCTGCGAGACTCGTCTGTGAGGCTTTGTCTGGGTGGTCATCATCGGTTATTGATGGTGGTGGATCAGGAGAACTTGAAGCCATTCTTACCAAGGTTGTAGCAGGTCGCTGCCTGCGTCAGGTCGCGGTTGATGCCCTCGGAATTCATGGAGGCCGGGCCTTTCTCGTCGGTCACCCACTCGGAGATTCATTTCATGATCATTTTGCCGCAGGGATCTATGAAGGCGAAAGCGACTTACTTGGATTGGCACTGTTTAAGGGTATTGCAAAGCATCATCCGCTTGCGTTGAATAAAAATTTTCTGGAATGGATGCGATGGAGATGTTCACGGAGTCTAAATTACTTTTCAGCCAAGGAAGATTCCGTCCTTTTAGACGGTGAACTTCGTGACTTGGCGATTCAAGCTCGTCGTGGTCTTATTACCATGAGTCTTCAGGCCGATCGGCTTTTGAGAAGACATGGTAGAACGCTTGCTGAACAGCAGCTGATACTTGCAAATCTTTCCAATCAGATTCAAGGTTTTATTTCGTGTCTTGCTGTTATTCACTTTGCAGACAGGAGGGCTGATAGTGCTTCAGTTCATGCTGCGGTATGTTGGTGTCGTCCTGTGATTATGAAATTCCTCGGGAAACCGCTCGGGTCCCGTGATTACAAAAGACTTGCAGAACTTGGTCGCTTTTCCCTCGGAAGTCATTCCGACTAGGGGTAACTTGTTGTAATCACTGGCCACCACGAACAAAGATACCAGGCTCTGGGCGTGGTCCATTCGACAAGCATTTCTAAGCTGTTGTATGAGCGTGCTTGAGAAGCTCCACCAAGAATCTCATCGAAGAGTCCTTGTGGTTTTTTATATTGAATAACTCGTACTGAGTCTTCTTGAAGATCAGCTAGGACGACTGCTCTGGCGATCGCATCTTCAAGAAATCCAATCTTGTCAATGAGGCCAAATGTGATTGCCTGATTCGCTGTAAAGACCTGCCCGGTAGTAACATCCTCAATAGTTTTGTCATC
The DNA here is from genome assembly GCA_016776925.1 of Pirellulales bacterium. Taxonomy (GTDB): domain Bacteria; phylum Planctomycetota; class Planctomycetia; order Pirellulales; family UBA1268; genus UBA1268. The sequence goes on from JADHSL010000011.1 coordinate 13,006, forward strand.
AAGTTTTGGGCGACCTTTGCGGACGATATCCTTAAAACGAATAAACATTTCATCAACAAGATTTTGAACGACCCCTCGTTCTTTCTTGGCAAGTTCTGGCGAGCGGTCTTTAGTAACACTCAGCATCTCTTTGAGAGGACCGCTAGTAATTGAGTCATCCGTGACATCAAATCGCTTGAGCAGCTGAGAGAAGTCAAAATGCGGAACTATGACGCCAATTGATCCAGTGATTGTGGAGGGCTCAGCAAAAATTGTGTCATCTTGACCACCATTAGCCATTGCGACGTAGTACCCTCCACTGGCTGCAATACTACCCATACTTACTACGACAGGAAGATTTCGTTCAGCGGCCAGTTTGTTTAGGCGGTAATACAGTTCATCACTGCCGCTGACTGTTCCACCCGGTGAATCAACACGTAACACTATTGCGCGTACAGCCTCATCCGCCTTCACTTGATCTAATTGATGTCTGGCAAACCCATCGCCTCCCATAATGGCACCGCGAATCTCAATAATGGCGATTTTATTCGAAGCCAACTCAGACAATGAATGGTACTGCTCAATAACCTTTGGGTTTGTTTGAAAATATTCAGCGTTTGCTCCTAGGGCGACTACCGCGACGACAACAGAAATTCCAGTGATAATCCATGCCAATCGTCCCCTCCATCGGTCCCAACTACGTGGCTGTGCAAGGGCAGCATTCGAGGATTCCGTAGTGACGTTGTCGGACATAATTATCTCCCTAGGGGCAAGGATTTTATCTTTCTAGTTAAGAAAGCAGCCGGCAAATGGTTGGTTTTGCCTTTTCGTGCCAAAGTGCAACACGAACCGAACGTTTCTTGTTACAGTTCGACGTTGCCAGTTTCTAGTAATTATCGCTACCTTAACATCCTTGCGAATACTGTGTTCGGATTTGTTTTTTGTGGCCCCTTCCAGGAGTAATTCACCTTGTTTGTCTGTGTCAGTACTGAATGTTTTCCCAACTTGCCGCTTGATCAGGCGATGGAACGTCTCGCAGAACTCGAGTTTACGGCAGTTGAAATTGACATACACGAAGGTGGTACGCATCTTCAGCCTGAGGATGTACTTAAGAACGGAGATGCTGCGATCGCCGCTTGTAGTGACCTTCAGCGGCTTCGCCCTGTTGCACTGTCCTTTGCAGCACCAGAAGACGTGAAGCTGTACGATAAATTTGATGCCTGTTGCCGACTGGCAAAGACGCTCGACATTGTCACACTCGTGGTTGAAGCGTCCGAGCTGGGCACTCCATTCAACGGTGAGATTGAGCGTTTGAGAAAGTTTGTTGCTATAGCCGCTTCGTATGGAATGGTTGTTGGCGTCAAGACAGCCTCTGATCGAATGACACAGGATGCTGAAACGACGGCGTCGCTGTGTCGAAATGTACCTGGTTTGGGTGTGACGCTTGACCCCAGTTACTCAATATATGGACATAAAAAGCCTACCTCGTGGGACTCAATTCTGCCGAATGTTTGTCATGTTCATTTGCGAGATTCACGCGCAGATGAATTTCAGGTACAGATTGGCAAGGGCACGATTGAATACGGAAGAATTGCTACTCAACTCAGTCGCGTTGGATACGACCGTGCATTGGGTATCCATCTACCTCCGCTTGAAGGCGTAGATCAAGTGGGTGAACTTCGAAAGATGAGACTGCTGCTGGAAACACTCGTCTAACCCTGTTGCTTAGACTGAGCAATTGCATCAGCACTCGAAAGAGACGGCTTTGAATACTCTTCCTAACGCAGGAGACTGCCCGTTGATTCAACGCGAGTAGCCATTTCTGCATACGCCTGTGACTTTTCAGTGTCGCCTTGCTCTGCATACATCGTTGCCAGGTTTCCGTAGGCCACAGACAATGATTGTTCTTCAAGCTTTTGCCGATCGACTGCCTCAACCATGAAGTCCACTCCTGTGCGGCTTAAGTCGATTGCATCGTCTCGCCTTTCAACTTGCCAGTAAGAGATCGCCATGCTGATGAAGGACTCACCAACGCGTCCCAATTCATTGTCTTGGACAACCTGTTCGTTTTGATTCCACAATGGAATTGTTTTGTCAAACCACGTTACGGCAGTAGCATGATCACTATTGCGGAGGCTATGCATAATACCGATTTGGAACATCAGGTCACCAAGGTCCCGTCGTTCGGCGGCTGTTAATTCCCGGTGTTCAGCACCGCGTTCAAGATACGCAACAGTAAGCGTGGCATTGTCGAGCATGTCCTCTGCATCACCTCGTTTTCGAGCTGCCTCAAGGGCATCATTGAGCCCACACCCAACCTGCCAATCTATTTGTCTTCTTCTCCAAGGATCGGTGACCGAGTCATTCATCTGCTCTCTGATTGCAAGAAGCCGTTTCACCCAAGGCACAGCTTCAATGGCGTTGGCTGAGCCAGCAGCAACAGCCAGAACACCGCATGTCAAATCAAGTTCGAGACGGTCTCTGCTTGGGTCTTTTGTATCAATCTTTTCAACAATGTTATTTGCTCTGCTGATCCATTTTGGGATCACGCGATTCTTTTGCTGCCATGTGCCTTGAGCAATTGCCTGAGCAGTGCCAAGGTGTGCATCAAGAAGAACCTGCTGTGCGACAGAACGAACATTCTCGGATCGACTCGCTGCAAGAGGAGTCGCTTTGCGAATGGCTTCGGTAAATAAATCGACAGTTTGTTCATAATCTGGCGTAGCTTTATCGAGCTCGATTCGTCCTCGTAGCCGTCCTGCCTGTGATGCCAGAAGAGACGAAACGTTTGGTCGCTCGATGAGTTCATCGATGGCAACTTGGGCGTCTTCTGGACGATCAAGTTTGAGTAGAACTTCGGCTCTCTTGAGGCCGGTCCAGGCATCTCCAGGCCCAAGTTCTTCTGCCTTCTCAGCCAATTGAAGAGCCGTCTGCCAGCGGCCTTCATCGCACATGAGTGCCAGTAACAGACGGTGGGCTCGTAAATGAGTTGAATCAATCTCAATCGCATATTCCAAGTCTGCAACAGCGTAGGCTGCAGATGACTTCATCTCGCCCTCCGCACGCAGAACAAACGAATCGGGATCAAGCGACTCGAGGAGCACCGCTGTTGCTGAATACGTTCCTGTTTCGAGGCTGAACATGACGCCTCGTTCTGGAAAAACCTGTCCGATGGCTGAGCCGTCATCATCAAGAATCGCTACGGTCCTGAGATCAGCAATTTCAAGTTGTTTTGCAAGTTCAGAGGAAGGTACAGGCTTTGCTAACTTGATTTGGATCGCCGTTACAATTCCATCTCGAAACGTGACAGCAACTCGTTCGAACGGCTCAATTTCCCAAAAGAAACACTCGGTCCCATCATCACGAGGAATTGCCTGTCCGGGACCCCATTCACTATCGATATCAGCGCGAGTCGTTTTGCCGGGATACGCTCCACGAAAGCTGGCTGGGTCTATTGCGAGGGTAGGTGTTTCATCAGGAGCCTCTGCAATAGGTGCGCTCAATGGTGCTGTCGGAGTGGGTTCATCAGGAGTAGATGCAATGGGTTTCGGTTTATTCGCTGAGTTACCCGTAGTTTCGATCGCTGATGTTTCATTTACATTTGACGGTGTCTGAAGGAGACTCTTTGCAGCTGCAAGCGGTCGTTGCCAGGTTGGCGTGTCTGCAGATTCACCTTTTTTGAGAACACTTGTTTCTGGTCCAAGAGAAGATGCCGTATCTTTCTGTGTGATCTTTTCCGGGCTGGGTGAGCTTTTCTTTTCATTTGGCTTTGGAAGAAGATCATTCCAGGCAGTTTTTATGACTTCCGGGTCAAAGAGTCGAGCAGCACGTTCTGATAAGGTTGGCTTGCTCTGGGTTGCCGTCGTTGGTTTGGTAATGCTCGACTGTGCCGTTTTTGATGAGTTACTTGTTGATTTAATGTATGAATCAGAAGATGACTGACTTCTGGCTGCTGGCTGAACAACAGGGATAATCGCCTCCTCGGGAGCGGACTCAGTTATCTGCGTTTCAGATGATTGGCCGATTGATTCTACCCATGACGGTAATTGCATCGACGAACCAGATTTTTGTTCTGCGGCTTCGGAATAACAAGCAGCAGTTACACAAGTGATGAAAAAAGCCGTTGAAATAAGGTGCGGGCTGAAACGTTGCATCACAATCACGATTTGAAGCCTCCGAAGTCACGTCGGCAAACACTACAAGAATGCCACTGTCACAAAAGATGCTCGGACACTAGAAGTCCCAGGAAACTGAGTCCAGACCAAAAACAAGTTGAAACGTGTTAGGTGCCTCATTAAGGCTTCATTCGATAGACTGGGAAAGATAGGGCATTGTGGTCATTCCCCAATTCAACGAGAAGAGGCTACAGTAAACAGCAAGGTCTGATGAATCACACTGTTTTGTCGATGTTAAATGAATGGTTAATCAATCAAAAAACGAGCAACACATTGTTATCGTCGGTGGAGGGCTAGCAGGTCTCTCCGCAGCGGAATGGCTTCTCCGGCAAGAAGTCCCCCCGAAAATAACCATTATTGAATCGACAGGCCGACTAGGAGGTGTGATTGAAACGGTGAGCCAAGGGGAATGGCTCATGGAACGTTCGGCGGATAGTTTTCTTTCGGTACGTCCCGAAGGAATTGAGTTAGTTAAGCGTCTCGGGATTACTGAGGATCTTATCAGCATAAATCCTGAAGCCAGAAGAGCACTTATATGGAGCTCACAAAAAGGTGGTGGTAGCGGTGCTCTTCTTCCCGTACCCACAGGATTCAGACTGCTTGCTCCGGGACGAATCATTCCGTTTTTACGATCCAATATTCTTTCTTGCTTTGGTCGTTTGCGGGTTGCTTGGGAACGGTTCATTCCTCAGCGAACGCATCACGATGTTGATGAAAGTCTTGAGTCTTTTGCCGTTCGAAGGCTTGGGCAAGAAGCATTCGATAAATTAGTTCAACCACTGGTTTCTGGTATCTGGACGGCTGATCCGAGCAGGCTCAGTATGGCGGCAGCCTGCCCGGAATTCCTCAAAATGGAACAGGACTGGGGAAGTCTTACGAAAGGTGAAAAAAAGAGAGTTGCGCAGGCAAATGGTTCGCGTGATGCGAGTGGGGCCCGTTACGGACAATTTGTATCTTTTAAACACGGTATGCAGACACTGATTGATGCACTGGAGTCTCGGCTTCGGAGTGCTGGTGTTCTGGTGGTTCAGGATCAAGTGAGATCTCTGCAACGTGATGGTAGCCAATGGCAAGTTTTCCTTGGGAATCAAGCCATTCGAGCCGATGGAGTTGTGCTGGGAGTACCAGCCTCAACAGCTGCGACGATAGTTTCGACGGTGTCTCCAAATTTATCAGCTGAATTGAAGATGATTGAATTTGCAGGCGCTGCCGTTGTCTCACTTGGATTTGACCAGCAAGACGTCTCTCATTCTTTGCGAGCCGCCGGTATGATTATTCCAAAGGTTGCAGGAAAACGGATTCTGGCCGCTAGTTTCTCGAGTAGCAAATTTCCTGGTAGAGCACCGCCTGACGCGGTGCTCATTCGGACATTTATAGGGGGAGCGCTTGATATGGGAATTGCGTCGCTCGCTGATGAAGAAGTCGTTAAAGAAGTTCTTATTGATCTTCGGACGACAATCGGTCTGCACGGCAACCCATCGATTGTTCAAGTAGATAGATGGCACAGATCCATGCCGCAGTACAACATCGGACATGTTGAAAGAATGAAAAAGATCAGACAAGCTGAAGCACAACTGCAGTCGTTTGGATTAGCAGGTAGTGCGTATGAAGGCGTAGGGATTCCTCAGGTCATCCAGTCGGGACAAATGGCTGCAGCCAACGCAATAAAAGACCAAGCTATGTCGGAATAAATAAAAGCTTGTCTGGACTAAATGTTATGTGCTTTCAGCCGCATCTGAGTCATCATTGGCTTTTTTCTTCTTTTTCATCGAGATCTTCTGAACACGGACTTTTGGGAGACCGAGTGGGCTCTGACCCTCTTCCCACTTTTCCAGTTCTTTGAGCTTCGTGATTCGCTCTGCTCGGCTCAATACTCCTCGGTTACCACCACCACCTTTTCGGACTCGGAGGCTTTTATTCATTGTCATGGTGGAGATTCCTCAGCGATTGAAATTATATTTTTGGTGGACGTGCTCGAATGAATTCAACTCGTGAATAAACCAAAACGTTAGTGTAAATCACGTCTTGGGTCCTTCAAGCCCCAATCTCTACTTCAAACGTGCAATTTTCCGCAGAAAAGCGTCCATTGTGTCATGCCGGTCATCGGGTTCAGCCCTGAGACAGTCCATTATGGCCTCGGCTAAGCGGTCTGGGATTTCGTTGTTCAGTTCTCGAATATCCGGGGCTGGTGTGTCGTGAGCCAAAGCCGCACGAGCGTCTCCGCCAGGCCACGGTAGTTTGCCACTACAAATTTCATAAGCAGTGACTCCAAACGAAAAGATATCGAGTCGGTGGTCTGATTGCCGCCGTCGAATAACTTCCGGAGCCATGTAGTTCGGTGTCCCCGTTCGGTTTCCGGGTCGGAGGAACGCCGGCTTATCTGGGACAGAAAGACCAAAATCAAAAAGTGTAATTGTGCCCTCAGAGCTCATCATCAGATTTCTTGGGCAGATATCACGATGAACAAAACCAGCTTCATGTACTACTGCGACACCTTGTGCTGTTTGTCGAATCATATCGATTCGATTATCGAGTGAAAGTGGCTCGCCCCGCTTCAAACGAAAGTGAATGAGGGTACCGTCCAGAAAGTCTTGGACAATGAACTGACCGCCGTCGTGCGTTTTTCCATGCTCATGGGTATTGACGACATGGTCACCGGCAATAAGTTGGCCAATTTCACCTTCGGTTGGTTTGTTTAATCCTTTAAACCGCGATTCTATTGGAGCCACCTTGTCCATGTTTGGAAGCTTCAGCCCTACGGTGTCACCAGACTCTCTGTCGCGTGCCTTGTAGAATCGGGACATAGTCCCTGCAATGCCTTCACCAATCGGTTCGAATCGCTGCCACACATGAACTTTGGAGGTCCCTCCAAAATTTAGTAATGGGCCGAGTAGGCTGCGGATGTTCATAAGCGATGAAGCTGCTGAAAAATTAAATATGTGGTCAGTCACTTTTTAGTGATGACATTTCTGCATGCGCTTTGGCTAGCTCTGCTTCAAGTCGTGGAATTTCTTCCGGATCGTCAGGCTGTTCTTTTTCGGCAGCTAGGAGTCGTTGGAGTTTTGTGATTTTCTGCTGAAGAACATCGAGTCGTTTTTTTGTTTTCTTGTCCATGAAATTAGCCTGACTGGGAAAGTCAACAAATTATTTATTTAACCCCGTTGCTTCGGTTGATTCATCAGGGACGTCTGTAGTGACCTGCTCACGGAAGGCAGATCCTGCTTCTGGACCTTGGTAACGATCAGGCTCAGCGGCATCGTTTGGAACTGACTCAGCACTAAGTGCTACACCAAGCTCCGAACCAGAGGATTGATTTGGGCCTGTGTGCAGGTTTCGAAGCCATCCGGACAGCATGATGATGGCAACGGCAAGCCCAAGAGTTACCCCAAGCCAGCGAGCACGGTCGCTTCGTATCCAAGCCGTACCAGATCCTCGGCCAACAAGCCCACTTGCAAAATAGAAAACGACTAGTGCAAGAAGAAATTTTACGCCAAATATAGCGTGGTAACTTGTTTGCTTCATCCACTCGCCATCACCCCACCCTTGAGATTTAACAGTGCTGTTAAAGAGAAGGAAGTTTGTCAATCCGCTTACAAGAAGAAACGTAATAGCGATAATGACCCAGGGTAGCCATTTTCGTCGGATGCGTTCCTGCAATTTTTCACGACTGTCTTCTTCGGTATCAGCCAAAGCAGGCAAAAGAGCGAAACGTGAAAAGCAGAGTCCGCCAACAAGAACTACTACACCAAGAATATGCATCCATCGCAGCAGAAGTAAGAGTGCATCCATCGAAATGTCCAAAGTGAGGTATGTGGAGTGTGTCTAAAGCAAGCATCAGTGCGTTTTTAAACATGACACTCCATTATCTTAGTTATCGCAAGAGCCTGATGTCCAACGGAGAAGGCAAAGTACGTTCTGCAGGGGTGATTTGCTCCCCGGAATTATTTTTGAGTAATACTACGCAATACCATTGTAGACGGTTTCATTTCATAAGATCGCCAACAATTAGCAAAAGTAAGAGTGAGAGGAGTAGGCATGTTGTCCGATAATCAATTTGGTGACCAGCCAGCACATGAGAGGTGGATGCGGGCTGCTCTGAGTGAAGCGAGGCAGGCTGTTGAAGAAGATGAGGTGCCTGTCGGAGCGGTTGTTGTTGCTGCTGGACGAATCGTTGGTAGCGCTCACAACCAGAGGGAGCAGTTAGCGGATCCGACAGCCCACGCGGAGATGATTGCTTTAACACAAGCAGCCTCGTCATTGGGTTCCTGGAGACTCGTCGACTGTGTTCTTTATGTCACTCTTGAGCCCTGCCCCATGTGCGCTGGTGCGATAGTGCAGGCAAGAGTACCTCTTGTTGTATGGGGTGCGGTCGACCCAAAGGCCGGTGCAGTTGAATCTCTCTATCATCTTTTCGAAGATTCCAGACTCAATCATCAGGTAGAGCATGTAGGACATGTTTTGGAACACGAATCCAGCGAACTACTTTCAGCTTTTTTTCGACAGAAGCGTCAGGAAAGCCGGACCAAATAAGTGCCTGTCCATGGCTCTCAAGCAAGGGTTGGTATTATCTCTGATCCAGTGGCACAAATTCACGAAGGGTCTCGCCTGAATAGACTTGCCGCGGTCGGCATATTTTTTTTGTCGGACTGCGGTGCATTTCCATCCAGTGAGCAATCCATCCGGGAAGGCGTCCCATTGCAAAAAGAACCGTAAACATCTGTTCCGGTATGCCCATCGCACGATAGATGACACCGGAATAGAAATCGACATTCGGATACAATTTCCGCTCGATGAAGTAGTCATCTCCACGAGCAACTTCTTCCAGTTGTTGTGCAATATCAAACAAAGGATCACTGCGATCGATTTTGGCAAGAAGTTTGTCGCACGACGCTTTTATGATTGTTGCTCGTGGATCATAGTTCTTATAGACACGGTGCCCAAAGCCCATCAGGCGAAATCCAGAGCCCTTCTTTTTGGCAAGTTCCACGTATTTTTTTACGTTGCCACCATCAGCCACGATTTGTTCCAGCATTTCGACACACGCTTGATTTGCACCACCATGGAGCGGGCCCCACAGGGCAGAGACACCTGCGGAAATGCTTGCAAAAAGATTTGCATCGCTTGATCCCACCATGCGAACCGTTGAGGTGGAGCAATTCTGTTCATGATCGGCATGGACAATAAGAAGCATGTCGAGCGCTTCAGCAAAGTCGGGATCGATCTCATATTCCTCGCAGGGCACAGCGAACATCATCTGAAGAAAGTTTTCGCAGTAGGAGCGATCATTTCGTGGGTAAATGAGTGGCTGTCCAATCGACTTCTTGTAGCTGTATGCTGCAATTGTTGGAAGTTTTGCAAGTAGACGATGAACACTCACCTCGACTTGCTTCGAATCTCTAACGTCCAATGAGTCTTGGTAAAATGTCGAAAGAGCGCCCACAACACTACCGACAATGGCCATGGGATGAGCATCACGAGGAAAGCCGCTGTAGAAGCTTCGCATGTCCTCGTGGATCATTGAGTGGTTTGACAAAGAATGGCGGAAGGCAGCAAGCTCTCCCTCTGTTGGAAGTTCCCCATAGATCAGCAGATAGGCAACTTCGATAAAATCACACCGTGCTGCAAGGTCTTCAATTGGATATCCTCTATAGCGGAGAACTCCTTTTTCACCATTGAGAAATGTGATACCGCTTGTCGTTGATCCAGTATTTACATATCCCTCATCGAGTGTGATAAACCCAGTTCCCGATCGTAAACGAGAGATGTCAATTGCTTTTTCGCCTTCACTCCCAACGATGACTGGTAATTCGACGGGCTGCCCTTCGAGAGAAAGGCTTGCAGGCTCTTCAGATCGAGTTCCTGGCCAAGGCGTTGGCCGTATTGAATTTGCTGTCGGGGCGCTCATGTGGCGGGGCTCCAAGGTCGTGTTGAGCGATTGTCGGATCGCTTTACGGTCCGATTGAACTCACTCAAGTAGTTTAGTCCTCAAGCGACCCGTCAGCAATCGACCTCAATGACGATAAGGGTTTGCTTTAGTTATGGACTCATCTTACCGATGAAGAGCACGTTATCGGGTGACAGAAGGTCTCTCGGCTATCTGCGTGTTTTTCTGTTTATCATCGAACACGGTCCAGATTGGTGTCCGTGCTTTCAGCCCGTCGAGGTATTCTTTTCTCGCGTTATCTTGACGCTGTTTGCGGAGCGACATTCGTATAGCCACCTGTGCATCAATAAATGGAGTTCTACCAGCATCAGATCGCTCAATGACGCGAACAATGTGGAGTGCATTTTGATCGTCTAGAATTGCGCTGAGTTCACCAACGGGCAAAGAAAAGATCGCCTTGTCGATCACGTCTGAAACCAAACTACCCTGAGTTGTCCATTCATAGAGTCCACCACTAGAAGCTGTAGGGCCTTCAGACAATTCCTTTGCAACCTCCTCAAATGGACGACCACTGAGGACATCATTACCCATTGCAGCAAGTCGATTCCACGATTGATCTCTCGGCTGCTTCTGACTGATTCTTACAGTGAGTTGTTCGAATCGGGCTCGCGCTGGAAACTCATATTCATCCAGATGATTTTGATACCAAGCAATCATTTCTGCATGAGGAATTTCTCCGGTCGTATTTGCGTTTTGTTGTATCCATTCCTGTGCGAGGGCTCTCTCGAAAAACATTTTTCGCATCCGACTAAGTGATTGACCTTGCGATCGTAACAGGTGTTCATACTCATGGACGGACCCTACGCCAGCAGCCTGTACCATTTGAGGCAGTTGTTCTTGATCAAATGCCTCATTTACTTTTTCACGAATCTCAGGAAAATTTTCCTCGGGTATTACTCGACAAGCATCGACATAGACAAGAAGCATTTCGAGGTGTTGATCAATTACCTGCTGATAAATTTTGTAGCGAAGTTCAGTAATTTGCTCAGGACGAAGTCCTGGAGAAACTTTTTTAATCCATTCTGCCGCTGCCGGAGTCATTAAGTCTCCTGCGAGCACCACCTCCGGCCCGACACGAGCAACAACGTGTGCCATGTCGAGAGATTTCATGCCCGGTATATCGGCTTCAAGTGAGTCAGTCGGCTCGGTAGCGACTTGAGTTTCCTCGTAATCTGCAAGTACAACATCACTTGCGCCGCGGTCCTCATCCTCATGTGTGGTGTCACGAACGAGAGGGTTTCCGTCTTCATCGACAGGCTCAAGGGGAGCTCCGGGTTTCTCTAAAATACTCGAAAGCACGTTTTTACTTAGATTCGACGGAATGCTTGTTGGCCAGTCGGACGGCCTTGAAATCGACTCGGGGATGGTCGGCATGACGGGCTTGAAAAGCTCTGGTGTTTCATCAGAGGCCTCGTGCTCAACGGCTAATGTTGCACAAGTCATGCACACGAAGAAAGCGAGTGCAGAAGTGATGCAGCGAGGATACAAAGAGTTCAAGTGGTGCACGATATTGCTGTAAAAAGTGTTTAATAGTGGCATGCCAACTGCCACAGTTCGTCATGAAAGCGAATGGAACTCTACACACCGTGGAGCTTTCAAAAAAGGCTATATTCTGACGGTTAAGGTAGAGAAGATGGAGCCGCCATTATTTGAAGAAAATCTACTCTGACCACGAAAAAAGCAGTTCATTCTGAGCAGATCGCTACAAGTAGGTGTGAGTTGTTCTGAGTTTCAATTTTCGATTTGAGAAGATAAATGCGTACCCGTATGGTAAGGCAGGTAATCTGAGAAGAAGAGTGTTGGCTTCTCTTGTTGCTAAGCCCAATCAGGTCTGAGCCGTGAAGCCGCCACGCAAATCTATCCAATCTGGAAAAGTATTTTGACAGCCTGAAAGAGTTTGTCTGCATCGGCAGCAACACGATCCTGAAGAGGCAAGACAACAGTTTTGTTTCCAACGATCCGGACCTCTTGTCCAGATAATACGCAACGCTGTCTCCATTTCTCTATGCAATGAATATTGTGATGGCCAATGACAAGAAGGCCCGGCTGTTTAGAGATAGAATCAATACTTAGAGAAGAGGCAGTTATTCGTAGCCGTGCAAGATCAAGTAGACGACGGAAAGCCAATGGTAGTGGTCCGAAGCGATCTTCTATTTCCGTTTCGAGGTCATCAACATGTGTATGGACTGCAGTTCGAGAAATTCGACGATAGAAGTCAATTTTTGATCGCAGGTCGACTATGTAGTCTCTGGGAATCCACGCATCACCTGGCAGATCGATCCTTACTGGTGGTGGGTCCTTTGGAGGAAGGTCCTTCAGTCCACAAACGGCATTTTCAAGGAGTCGGCAGTAGAGTTCGTAACCTACTGCTGCTATGTGTCCGCTCTGCTGAGTGCCTAGCAGATTGCCAGCGCCTCGAATCTCGAGGTCTCTCATGGCTAAAGAAAAGCCGGCTCCGGTACTGGAAAACTCTTGAATTGCTCGAAGCCGTCGCGCCGCCGTCGACGTCAGTCGCGTTGATTCTTTGACTATGAGATAACAGTACGCTCGATGATGTGATCGTCCAACTCGTCCTCTTAATTGATGTAAGTCAGCAAGTCCATAGTGGTCGGATTCATCGATAAAAATTGTATTTGCTCTCGGTATATCAAGACCGCTCTCAATAATAGTTGTTGCCAATAGGAGTTGCGTTCGACCTGCAACAAAGTCGACCATGACTTGCTCTAATTCACCTTCACGTAGTCTCCCGTGCGCTATCCCAATGGATATGTGGGGGGCAATCTTGCGAATTTTATCCGCAACTTTTTCAATATCATTGATTCGGTTGTGAACGAAAAAAATCTGTCCGTCTCGAGCAAGTTCTCTATCAATGGCGTGGCGTAAAAGAGTTTCATCAAACCGGCAGACCCGTGTTTCGACTGCCAGCCGATTGGCTGGTGGTGTTGTCAGATTTGAAATGTCTCGAATACCTAACATTGCCATGTGAAGTGTTCGAGGGATTGGTGTGGCTGTCATGGTAAGGACATCAACACTCGCACGCATTGCCTTGAGCCGCTCCTTCACATCCACACCGAATCGTTGCTCTTCGTCAACAACGAGAAGCCCTAGGTTGTCGAAATGAATATCAGCCTGCGCAAGCCTGTGTGTCCCCACAACTATGTCAACAGTTCCTCGCGCGATTCCTTCAAGTGTCTCACGTTCCTCACGGGTCGCTGTGAGTCGTGAAAGACCGCGGATGGTAAATGGATACTCTGCAAATCGCTCGGTGAAGGTCCGACGGTGTTGTTCGGCTAAGATCGTCGTTGGTACCAAGACAGCTACCTGACTACCAGCTTCAGCAACTTTGAACGCCGCCCGCATCGCAAGCTCAGTTTTGCCAAATCCAACATCACCGCAGAGGAGTCTGTCCATCGGTTTGAACTGCTCTAGATCACCACGGATTGTTTCTATCGCTGTTGCTTGATCGGGAGTGGGGTCGAACTGAAATGATTGTTCAAATGCTTTTTGCCAAGGTGTGTCATGTGGAAATGCTCGGCCAGGCTGCTTTGCCCGTACTGCTTGAATCTCAAGCATGTCCGCCGCCATGTCGGCAACTGCTTTTTCAACGGCCTGCTTTTGGCGCGTCCAAAGTGTTCCGCCAATCTTCGCAAGTTTGGGACCAGTTTTGCCACCACCAACATATTTTTGTACTAATTCAATGGATGAGGCAGGCACATACACTCGAGTTGATTCCGCAAACTCAAGCTCAAGGAATTCCTCCGTCCGGCTATGTTTTTCAAGGAGCTTTAAGCCTTTATAGCGAGCAATTCCATGTGCGACATGAACAACAAAGTCACCTTCATTGAGGTCAAGGAACGTGTCAATGGTTCGGGTGAGCCGATGTTTTGGCAATCTATTTCGCGGTGAATCCTGCCTGCGAAATAGTTCAGCTGCAGAGATGAGTACGAATTTCTCTGGAACCAGACGGAAGCCGGCAGAGAGTCTCCCTTGGAGGAAGTGAAGGCGGCCAGCCCGAGCAGGAGCTGATGGAGATAAAAGCTCATTCAGGCGTTGTTCTTCAGCCTCAGTGGGTGCTGCGATCCAAACCTCTTGGTCTTTTCCTACCGTATCGAGTTCATGACAGACGCGGTCAAGTTGGCCAGTGAAGCGTTCGACACTCTCAACGGCTAGATGGGCTGTTGCCTCAAAACTTGTAGGAGCAATCGCAGACAAAATTACAGATGGAAAACGATACACACGAGTGAATAATTCTTCTGACTGAAGTGTTGATTTCACAGGAAGGATTGTGGCTAATCGTTTTCCCTCATCGAGTAACTCCTGTGGCTCGATGAGGCTCCACCAGGTACCAGAAGGTACAACATCCGTGAGCCAGGCATGATGAGTGCTTTTGTTAAATGATTGGAGAGCGGTTAGGTCAATGGACTCCAGCGTTCGGACACTTCGCTGGCTTACGGTATCGAATGTTCGAAGCGAATCAATCTCATCATCATTGAGTTCAAGTCGAACAGGCCGCTCCCAATCAGTTGCGAAAAGATCGATAATGCCACCCCGACGAGCGAAGCTACCGGGTGAATCAAGTGTGTCGACCTGTTGCCATCCTCTGGCTGAAAGCCATTCTACGAGTTCTTGAGGATCGACCTTGGCTCCAAGAGTGAGGTGTCGTGTGCTTTCCTCGATCTGTCGTGGGTCGGCAAGTGGAGTTAACACAGCCTGCATAGACGTGACCAGTATTCGTGGGCTTTCATCCGAATAGTCCACTAAACGTTTGACGAGAGCCAATCGTTGTGCTTCTGCTGGATCATTTATAAGAGTTTCGTGATCAGCTGATGGGTCATCGATTGATTCAATGGCGGGTAAAACATCAATAGCTAAGGAGGTAAAAAGTGTGAGGTCGTCAGCAAACATGTCTGCGTCGACAGCATGCGGAACAACAACAACAACCAGTCCCGTCTTCTCTCCAGCCCTCGCTGATGCAATGCCAGCGACAGCCAGACTGCTTGCCGCTCCCCAGGTTCCACCAATTGTCCCGCCATGCCCCTGCTGAAGACTGGTAAGAACCTCGACAAAACCGCTATGCTCGCGCAGTCCGTCGGCAAGTTGTTGCAGTTGCCCCGAAGTTACGGGTGACAATGCGTTTTCACGGTCATTCTGAGCAGTTAACACAGTCGTATTGTAGGGGATGATCCAAAGAAATAGTGCTTAATATAGTCTCTTAATAGCTGACCTGAGGCCTCTTTTCGTGTATCGTTGAAGTGTACGGAGTTTACGGAGTCCGGCCTTCTTCCAATACGGGCGAGTGTTCGTGGAGAGGCCTAAGGGTAAACACGAGCAAAATACGTTTATCTGTTTCAAAGACAACAAGAGAGGACGATGGCGATGGCAACGGCACCTGATCAGACACGAAGTGAATCTCTTATCAGCGGAGCCGATGCAGTTATTGAATCACTTGTCCGCAATGGTGTTGAGGTAATTTTTGCGTATCCGGGTGGTGCGAGTATGCCCTTGCATCAATCACTTACTCGGTTTGGTGATCGACTCCGAACTATTTTACCGCGTCATGAGCAGGGTGGTGGTTTTGCAGCACAGGGATACGCCCGCACAACTGGAAAGCCCGGAGTGTGTATGGCAACGAGTGGCCCAGGGGCGCTCAATCTGGTGACGGCGATTGCTGATGCAAAACTCGACAGCATTCCCTTAGTAGCCATTACTGGGCAGGTTGGCACAAGCGTCATCGGTACCGATGCATTTCAGGAAACACCAATAGTTGAAGTGTGTCGAGGCATCACCAAGCATCATTACCTTGTGACTGATGCAGAGGATATTCCGCGTGTGATGAAGGAAGCATTCTTTATTGCAACAACCGGTAGGCCGGGGCCTGTCCTCGTTGATCTGCCGAAGGATATTCAGTTGACTCATATACAGCCTGATTATGACGTTGAGATGAATCTTCCGGGCTATAACCCTGAAGTTCTTCGTGCCCACTCGGAGCAGATCGCCCAGGTTGCAGCTGCTATTCGACGATCGAAAAGGCCAGTGATTTATGCAGGCGGTGGAGTGATTGCTGGGGATGCTTCTGAAAACCTGCGAACACTTGTCGAGAAGACTGGAATACCAGTCACAATGACACTTATGGGGCTGGGTGCATTTCCCGGTGATGATCAGAGGTCACTCGACATGCTAGGAATGCATGGCAGTGTGTACGCGAACTATGCAGTTGATGAGGCCGATTTGCTCATCGCCGTTGGTGTTCGATTTGATGATCGTGTCACAGGCAAAGTAGCAGAATTTGCCCAGCATGGGTTTATCGTGCATATCGATATCGATCCGTCTGAAATTAATAAGAATAAGTTAGTTCACATACCAATCGTAGCTGATGTCAACGAAGCCTTATCACAACTCAATGAGATTGTAGAGCCACCGGAAGAGGGCTTGGATGAGTGGCATGCGAAGATAGCTGGCTGGAAGGAAGAAGACCCTTTCGCATTCGATGAAACATATTCAGGCATTCTTGCTCAAGAGGCTATTGCAGAGTTATCTCGTTTGACGGCAGAGCGTAATACGGTTGTGGCCGTTGGAGTTGGCCAGCATCAGATGTGGGCAGCTCAGTTTTATAAATTCAGGCGACCGAGAACATGGCTTTCTTCAAGTGGCCTTGGAACGATGGGCTTTGGACTGCCTGCGGCAATGGGTGCAAAAGTAGGCTGTCCTGATGATATCGTCATTGATATTGATGGAGACGGTAGCATCCTGATGAACATTCAAGAATTTGCAACCTGCACGTGCGAAAAGATTCCTGTCAAGGTTCTCCTACTAAATAACCAACATCTAGGTATGGTTGTGCAGTGGGAAGACCGCTTCTTTAAAGGAAACCGGGCACACACATACCTCGGGCCAGTTGGAAATCCCGAGGCTTCCGGACAGGGTGATGGAATTTCACCTGACGCTCGATATCCCGATTTTGTAGCTATCGCACAGGGGTTTGGATGGCAGGCCGAAACCATCTCTGAGAAGAAAGATTTGGAATCTGCCTTAACGCGACTGCTGGATTCTGACGGGCCTGCACTTCTGGATGTTCAAGTGCCATATCAGGAACAGGTTTTGCCGATGATTCCTTCGGGCATGTCCGTTCGTGAGTTAATTAAGAAGTAGCCGAGAAACTTCTCACCTTAGTTTAAAGGGGGAGAGTTTCTTAGGAGTTGTTTCTGGATCTGTTTCTTTGCCAGGATCTTTCGATTCAGGATCATTGGCCTCAGGCACAATGGATTCTGGATCAAACGTTTCTACGGCACTTGTAAGCGATGCGTCTTTTGGTTCTTCGTAGAATTTGACTCCATAGGAACGAATGAGTTTCGCACGATCTTCGTATTGTTCTTTATCGCTATCGAGTTGCTGCGCGAGACGAGTCATTGAATCAGCAAGAGTCACAAGTCGCCAACTCGCTCGAACAAAGTAGGTAATTGGCAGGTAATTTCTTTCGTTCTCGACAGGCATGCCCATCGCGTCGTAGCCCATCATCTCCGGCCCACCACCACCCATGCCCATATCGCTCAACCCAGTTATTTCTTCCTCAAATTTCTTGTCTTGAATGATTCCGTACACATCACGAAGTGAATTTTTTACGAGTTCATCTGCTGCAGTCAGGATTTCATCGGCTGGCAAAGTGATGCCAGCATTAGCTGAATAAGACAGGAAGACGACAGTTCGAATTCGGAGATCAATAGCGCGATTCGAGTCCTTTAAAATGGTTATGGCACTTTTCACCGCGCCGTCGAGTTCCTGAGATTTGTCCCCTAAAATCGAGAGCAGGTTACTGGAATACTCGAGTGCACGCCCTTGCATCCAGTCTCGGCCAATCGGTGGCAGGGATTTGACGGGAAGTGACAAGATTTTATTCAAGGTCGGCACAATAGTGGCGGCTTCCACCTGCTTGTTTTCGCCACTCGATGCCCCCAACTCCTGAATTCTTTTGCCAAGCCCGGCCAAGGCGGCTATTCGGACAGCAGGTGTAACAGAATCATCAGATATAATCTCAGAAAGTGGTTCGGTTGCTGTTGTGAGTAGCCGGCCTTGCTTGTCCTTTAGTTCTCCGAGAAATAAGACGGCATTGATGCTTCCGTTTATTGAAATTTGTTCACTCCGAGCTAAAGCACTTAGCTGCGTCACGGCTGAGTCCGTTGCCTTTTTGTAGGCAGTGGAATCAGCGATTGAATCGAAAAAGATCTTTTCAAGGCGTTGACGTACCCCTGCCCGGTCGAGCCGGTTGCCATCAATGAATAGTTGTGGGAGACCTTCGTTTAATAGTAGTCGCTGATGTTTTTCGGCAAATGATGCTCCAGATCGAAGGTCTTTCTGATACGACTTCATTTCATTCGAGGATTCGAGTGAAGCAATACGATTGTACCGAGGTTCGTTTTGCGCACAGACAGAACCAGAATGGAATGCCAGCGAGAGTAGAAGGCCCCCAACGAACCGAGTAGAAAACAAACTGTTTTTTTTGAATAAAACGTGTTTCATAAATATTTGAACCGATCTCATTTTGAAAATTTGGAGACAGTTTGAAGTGCACTATGGCGACATGCTCTAAAAGCCCATCATTTCCATTTCTTCCATCATGTTCGGGTCAACCGCTTGTGGTGGTTGGAATCCGGGAAGAGTTGGTAAATATTTTCGAACAGTTTCTTCACACGCGTCTGCCGCAATAACGTCAAGAGTACCTGCGGAATCAGCAATAAGAATTTCCAAGGGTTCCGGTGGTATGAATCCTCGTCCAGGACGTTTTTTGCCATCGATTGTCTGTTGGCCAACTACCGCCAGGAGTGTTTGATCAGTATCAACATTATGCGGCGGAACAGAGATTCTTCGATTGTTAAACTGTTTAATTTTCCGTGCGCCTTTCCTGCTCCCTACGATGTCCCCGGGCTTACTTTCAATCGAATGCAATTCAAAGTTCCCCGAATCTTCATTGCTATCAAGAACAAGGAGTTCCTGATCACTGACGCCTAGACCATATGTTTTCTTTTCATCCCGTAATAAGAGTCGTGCAATGAGCAGATTATCTGCCGGTACGTGAACAGGCATAGCGTCCAAACTGGGGAACGGGTCTGAGGTGGCTGATTGCACAAATTGATCGTCAGCTAATTCAGGGCTTTCAAGAAATTTTTTCGGGAGATTCCAGTTTGGATTCCATGCGCGAAGAGTCACTCTGTATCGGTAGAGCCGGCCAGGTTCAACGCTTGTATCAATGAATCGGAAGAGACAATAGTCTTGATCAAACATCATGCCTTCACCGTCTGGACCGTAGCCCATCATGCTTTCATCATATTCTTCATACATGCCTTCTTCCATGCCCATCTCCGTGTCACCAAATGGGCTGAAGGTGCCTGTGCTTGTCCCAGTCATTCCACCGCCAAATTCCATTCCGTAGCCCATTTCTCCACCAAGTCCCATGCCATCTTGTTGCTCAAGTGCCAATTTTTTTTGTTCATCAAGCAACTTTTTCATCTCTTCCTTTGCCCACGGGTGGATCGTTTGTAGGCCCCATGATGAGCCGGAGCCAGGACCGCCCATGCCGGGGTCCCCGCCCATCATCCCGTCGTCGACACCATTAAGGGTCGGTTTGGCCGCAAGCGTTGGAAGAGGGCTCCAATAGCCAATTGGCACCTCGGCAGGATCAAAAAGATTTTGTGCTGAAGGAAGTAAAAATTGCTGGGGAATTGAGTCAGTTGAAGTGCTGGCCCAATTGTCTTTCCAGTCTTCGTACAGTCGAGTGATATCAATTACCTTCCATTCACCCCCACCATCTGGCCGAACTTCCAAACGCTCAACCGCATAGTCATGCCAGATAGGAAAGTCGCGCTCTGGGCTTTGATAGCTTGCCCGAGAATAAAGCGCAATATATTCATCAAGTTGTTTACGAAAGGGGATAAGACCTGTCAAAATAACGTATGGCATTTTTTTTGCCGGTGGCGACATGACAGTAGGCTGCATGCCCATTGGGTCTTCCATCATCATCTCCATTTCACTAAAAGCTCCACCCAAAGATGGGTCCCCACCCATAAGCAGGTCATCTTGATTGGCAATAGCAACGACTCCAGCGCTAGCAACTAATTGCTCAAGTGGAAAGACCACGGGAACTTGTCGTCGTTTTATGTCGCCAAGTAATGGACGGTTGAACCCGGCATCAACGGATAGCCTACTTATCTCAGTAGGGCTCCATGCCTCGAGTGTTACATCACGTTCAACGCTTGCAGAAGCAAGGCTTCTATTAAGTTCTGTTTGTTGGTCAGTTGGAAGCGAGCGACTTAGCAAGCTATTTGCATTATCGGCTAGACGCGAGATTTCTTTAGGATCCTCTTTCGAAGAACGTGTCTTTAGCCGCAGAGCGTTTATGCCGCCTAGAGCAAGTGGCAAACTGCACAATACGACAATAAGGACAAGTATTTTTTCACCATGATTTGCCACAAAGGACCAAATCGCCTCAGGTGTAAATTGTATTTTCGGAAGTCCCATGGATGAATTCCTTCCCGTTATTCCTGCGCTTCAGTTTCTAAGCCCAAATCTGTTCTGCTGGGCTTTTGTGCAATCGCAATCGACCCTCTTAGCTCGACATTAAAATCATAACGCCGAACACCATCTGTAGACATCGAATCGAAGCCCATTCCATCCATCATACCACCACCACCATACATGGAATCGGCACTGCCAGGATTGACTCGAACTTGTCGAACATCAATAGGGACCGACATGGTTGCAAATGATCGAAGAAGAAGATCAAGTTTCCTCTGATCTACCCGGCCCTTCAAGCAAAAGGGTATATAATGGACAAATTTCGTATCTGGTGATTCTGCAACGAGTGCACTCTCTAAAGGCATTCCCTCGGAATCTACATAAATCCAGTTTAGAAGCGCTTCATCATTATCCCCTGAAGCTGAATCAATTGGCATTCCTGTAAATTCATCATACATCTCCTCCTCCATGCCGTACCCGCCAATGTTAGCAAATCGGGGGTTTGTCGGCTTGCCCCCCATCTCGCCGTCCATTCCCATATCCATTCCCATGTAGTCATCAAAGCCACCAGTAGCTTTTTTCTTTAACCGCCCTCCTTTGCGCCCACCAGGATCTTCTTCTGCAGCGCGATATCCGACGGCCAGTTGGCTGACATAGGGAATTGTTGCATTGTGGGAACCAGTCGACTCCTTGTTTGCTTTTGCGACTACATCGCAGAGAATCTCATACGCCCAGAGCTCTTCCTGGGCCAGAATAATCTGCTTGGTAGAAGGCGTTGATGTCCAGTAAAAAGTCTGAAACAATTCGTTTTGGTCCGTCGAATCCCAAACAACTCGGTGATCTGCATCTTCATCTGTGATATCCATGTCTGGGGGCATTCCAAACTCGCCCCTTTCGAATCCGCCATTAGCCTCCATCGATTCTTTCGCATCAATGCGACTGGGTAGTTCTTGAACAATACGGCGAATACGGTCGAGATACCGATCGCGAAAACGAGTCGATAAATTTTGCCCCGGCTTAAGCCGAACGATTGCTCTCACAAAGTCGGATCCAAGATCAGCAGGCCATTTCCGAATAGGCTTTTGTTGATCCCAAATAGAAGCCCATTGCTCATGCGTTTTTTTCCGTAAATTATCGTTTGAACGAGATACCTGTTCTGCCCAGCCTGATTGAGGATGGCCGAATGACTCGAGCCCTTCCGCCGTCTTCCGTGCAACAGAGTTAATCGATTCTACTTTTGATTTTACCGCTGACGAACGAGCATCGATCTCCTTCAAGAGCTTTGCATCAGCAGTGAAGGCCAGAGGGACAAGAATAAGGGGCATCAGGATTGCAAGCAGCCAGAAGTGGTACTTTTGTACTTGCTTTAAATAGCCTTTGATGTCATCGGGAATCTCAACCATGGCTTTTCCGGTCTTTAAGACTTAAGGGGTATCGAGTAATACATCTTTGATCAGTAATCGTTCCCGTTTCCGTCGTCAGGAACGAGTTCAACAACTCCGGGTGATTTTGGTTTCCAGACAAATTGAATGACAAATCGATATTTTCTTAAATTGAGCCCGTCTTCTGCCAGCCCTCCATCAAGCCCTCTGGACGGTCGTCTGCTTGGCCCCATGCCCATGCCATCGTCACCAACACTGTCGACAGCCGTTGACACCCAGTAGTCTTCAATAGGGTTGGACTCGATGATTGCCGGAAAGACAATGCCAATGTCTTTTGGCAAAACTTTTTCTCCAGCCATTGGACCAGCAGCTACCGTTACGATCTCTCCTCTTTCACCCAAGAGAGATTCGATAAATGTTGTCCGGAGGTAGGTTCTGCCTTCAAATGGTGCGTGATAATCCTCATTGTGAAAATGATGTCCTACGATTTGAATTACCCAACCTTTACCCGTAGGACTTTGTGGCTCATTCTCCTCTTCCTCTGGTTCATATTCAACGTCATCCATGCCCTCATTACTTTCACCACCAGCTTCAGAGTTCGGTTGTTCCGCCTCGTCTTCATCCGACGGGTTAGCCATAGAGGCCTGCTCCTCTTCATTATCACTTTCAAATTTTGCTGCAGCGATTGTGCTTCTCCAATCCTCTTCAATTGGCTCAAACCAAGTAGAGAGGTCTTCAAAAAACTGGCAGTCCAAAGAGTCTATATGGAGTTCGTCGTAGTTAATTGAAATAGGAATAGTTGGTTTTAGGGCGGCAGTAGTTGGTGCTGCCCTGGCTTCCTCTGCTGCGAGGGCGGCCTCGGCCTCCTTCATTTCATCTCGAAGTACCTCATCTGTTTTTTCTGGTTCATTACGGGGAGTCATCGCCTCAATTGCTCGAATTAATTCCAGCGTCTGAAAACGCCGGTCCTTAATGCGAATGAATCGTTGTTGAGTCTCGAGAATCCCGAGGCGTTCTGACTGAGCCTGCTCAAGACTGCTTTGAATTTGTGATGACTTTGCAACTACTGAATCAATTTGTGTAAAGGCGTTTGCGAAAAGACTTTCAGAGAAGCTGCTCCAGGCAACATATATGCCCAAGAAATTAATGAGTGCTGCAACCAAAAGGCCCAACATGGCAGCAACAGCCCAAGGTTTCTTGGCATGTATTAAACGATCCCGTGTGACGTCGCTTGGCAAGAGGTTAGTTCGTATGCCCGCGACACCCAATCCTTGCAGTGCTAATCCATAAACAGTTGCAAAGGCCAATTGGTTTTCACGAAATGCAGGAGTTTGTAATACAAGGTCTCCCTCAAGTCCCTTAAATTCTAGCAACCGGTGCACTTCAAGTTGGAGTTGTTTGGCAAGAAAGTCGCTGAGTCCACGAAGTTTTGCAGCATTACCAACAAGCAGAACCTGCCCAATTTTCGCAGTACGATCCTGTCCAGTGAAGTAATTCAGGGATCGCTGTAACTCACTGGCAAATTCATTGAACACAGGTCTCAAAGTTTGGAACACTTTTTTCGGATCGTCGGCCCGTGCGGCATTGCGCTTCAGGTTTTCTGCCTTTGGGAATGTCATCCGCATTCCCTGAACGAGTGCCCGAGTGAAGTTGCTGCCTCCAATAGGCATTGTTCGCTGCCAAATTTTTAGCCCATTAGTAATGACGAGGTCTGTCGAATCTACACCCATTGAGGCTAAGACGATTGACGGAGGGGGGGCATCCGGATCAACTTCGCTTGGCTTTGGAAGTTGATCAAACATGACGACATTAGCTAATGAGACTGGGCTCAGTTGCAGGATGTCGATTTCGATATCAGCGTCCTTAAATGGCTCAATAGCCTTTGCAACCTGATCGCGCTTCATTGCGAAAAGTGCGATTTCGGCATCAATCACAAAACCGCTTTCCTCGATTCCGCCCTCGAGTCTTTGCCAGCTCCAGATTACCTGTTCGAGAGGAAACGGAATTTGTTGTCGAGCTTCATAGGTAACGATATCCGGAATCTTACTTGCTTCAACAGGAGGCAATTTAATGAACTTGCTAAGCCCCGCCTGGCCCGGAACTGAAACTGCGATCGTGTCTCCGACAATGTCATTACGACTGAGGAATTCCTCTACGGCATCTCGGACAAGCTCTCCGGGGTCAGCTTCAGGCTGTGTAAGTAGCATCGGATATTCGATGTAATCAAAAGCATCAGCAACAAGTTTTTCTGAATCTGAGGAACGGCTACAGCGGAGGGCTTTCAGCCCACACTTGCCAATATCGATACCCCAGACGTTTCGCGAGCGTGCCATGCCGCAACCGTTTTTTCACAAATTACTGGAAAGGAAAGCTGTCCCACCATCGAATGGGAATCAGAACATCTATCAACTGAAGTTTACACTCAGGAAGGATACCATAGAGAAACTGTATGGGTTCGTGTTTTCTAGTGTCAAACGGTGACAAAACAATCCCGTTACATTGTGTCAAAACGGCCGGCAGGACAGAGCGTATCGGCGAAAAATAGACTACATTTCATTTCCCACATTTTCGGCATTACAAGATAAAGAGGTGCTCATTATGTGTTTTTCGACAGTTGAGGGGCATTCTTTCAAGAACTGACAGTTTGATATGAATAATTCCGAACAATACTCGCAACTTGAAGTGGCAGTTTTCCTTCCATGTCATTCCCTTGAAGATTTGTCTGAATGGATTGAAAACGATGATGCGTCGGCAATTCTTAGCGCGTGGACAGTTGCGTGGCATCCTTCAATTATTTGTGAATCTAACGGACTTCCTGGCTGGGCGAGTGTTGACGTACCGTGGACCCGTGAAGGCAAGATAGTAGGCATTGTCCCGGAAGGACTCTCCGAAAGATTTGCGACCGGGGCTTCCCCACCATTCGTTGCAGAACAAAGTTTTCTTCATCAAGGTACTTCTGAATCATTTCTCTCAGAAGTGCTTGAGGCATGTTCTTCGGAGATGACGACTGATTCTTCAACTAGCAGGGGGCTTGAAACATTATCTGCATGGCAGGCCTCTTTTGTCGAGGACTTTCGTTCACTCGGTCTAACGGTTTTACTTTTTGAACGGCTAGCAAGTCGAATGCGATCTGATACGCATCTGGATCAAACTGGTTTTTCAGAAGTCGTTGTTGAAGCAGCAAGAGCTTGGAGAAAAGATGATTCAGTACTCGCACGAGAGAAACTGACTCAAGCATTCCAGTGCCTTGAGGCGGCACGAGATCACTTTTACCCAGTGGAATGCTGGTGCCTCGATCTGGTTCTTTTTTCAGGAAACTCGATGGCAACGCTCAAAAGCGAATTGGAGTCTCCGGTGCCGATATCGTTATTGGCTGATACAAAGGCGGTCAATTGTTTTGATAAATCGTTTTCGAAGATTTCTGACTTAATACGAGACAGGGTTGCCGACGGCTCTCTGTCTGTGCTCGGTAGCATATCCGGGAATCTTCCTTTTGCTCTGGTGTCACCCGAGCAACTTGATCGCGAAGTGGCTGAAGGAAGGACTGCATGGCAGAAGGCTGCCGGTGTTCTTCCGCAGATATTTGGTTGCCATGCAGGGCCACGTGCTCCTATCTTTTTGCCGGTTTTGCAGCGGCTCGGGTATCAAGGTGTGTTGTGGTCAAGCTTCGATGGATTCCCTCTGCCATCTGCCGGAGCAGCACGATTCAAGTGGAAAAATGAAAGTGAAGATCAGCTTGACGCACTTGAGCCAAAAATGATCGATGCTCGTAGTTCGGCAGCTGTGCTTTCCTTAAGTTCGACATTGAGCGATGCCATGGACCATGACCATATGGTTTTGATGATGTTTTGTCACCATGCAGGTACTGTGAGTCCATGGTTTGAATTACTTCGTCGAGCCGCATCATGGACGAATGTTTTTGGTCGATTTTGTACGGCAGAAACACTGCTTAACGAAACTAATGATCTTTCTTTCCCGGTTTCATTTGAACACGATGGATTTCGTGTTGGCCTTTCGCCTGATACGAAGGTCTCCAGCGTTGCTCATTGCAGTAAAACTGAAACCAGCTCTATGTCACAGTCGGAAATTATTTCGGTCGAGTCGTGCCGGTTTGTAGACGACCAGAGCAAATATCGAAATATTTTACATTCCTATTGCAACAACGAAGAGGTGCTTCAAGATCCTGGCACTGCAAGCACTTCCGAGAACGCTTCTCGACGATGGGGAAAATCCTTCCTTCGGAATTGGTTGCCGAAACGGCAGAAAACTCAAGACGTTTTGACGTTGCGTAGCAAGAGTCTGGTCGTCAGGGTGCATCAGCAAACTGGTGGTATCGTATCAATTCGTAGTCAAGAGGATGGTCGAAATCGACTGTCGCAACAACTCGCTCTTCGTTGGGATCAGCCTGGATCTTCCTCCTCAGACATTCAGTATTCAGCGATGGTGGCCGATCGAGTTGATCGCTGCGAAGATGGTATTGAAAGCCATGGCACGTTGATCCATGGGAAAGGTTCTGTGCTCGCAAGATTCTCTCAGAAAATACAGTTTGTGTTGGACGAGTCCGCGGTATCACTATCAATAGTTATTGAGCCAACGGAAGAACTGCAGTCGCTTGTATCCTCTTCACGTGACGCCTTGAGCCGATTTTTTACATGTCGATTCGCATGGAATGAGAATGATTTTTGTGATCTTTTTCGGAATGTCCAGACGCAATTTGTCGAGACTGAACGTCAGCGTGTTTTTTCGCCTCTGCTTCTTTCTCTCGTGAGCGATGGGGGTGGGGTAGCACGTCAGGGCGAAAAACAATTGCCGCCGGTGAAAAGCAGCGGGCTACAGATTTTTACTGGTTGTCATCCTTGGCATGTGCGGAGTAGTTCGCACACTCTCGATACAGTGTTAACGACAGACTGTGGAACGCATGCTCATGCGTTTCAACTTGCGATCGGTATTGATTTACCTCACGCAATTGACTCGGGGTTTGCTTGGGCTGCAACAGAGTCACTTCAGGTGCCCCAGTCGCCACTGAGGCTACCCTCTAACGTTCGTCTAGTATCTGCCGCGACTCTCAGTAATGATTCCTCGGGAGATGGTCTGCATCTTCGGTTGCTTGAATCATACGGCCAAGAGAGCAGGATGAGGCTTCACTTCAGCCGCAAGATTCATTGTGTTCGCTGGAATGGTGGAGTGTATGAATCGCAAGGAGCCAACGATGCTGGTCTCATTGTTGACGAAAAAGCTATTGAGTACCCACTGCGTCGCTACGAGTTGGTCGATTTGGAGATTATTTTTTGTGAGAATCATCACGCTTGATGGGCCTGCTGGTGCAGGGAAAAGTTCTACAGCAAGACTGCTTGCCGATCGGCTGGGCTGGTGCCACATGGATACTGGCGCAATGTATAGAGCCGTTGCTCTGGCGGCACTCAAGCGGGATGTACCCCTTGAGAATGAAAACGAGTTGGCAGAGCTGGCAGCAAGCCTTGATATTCAATTTGCTCATGACTCTGTTTTCTTGAACGGTAAAAATGTCTCAGCAGAAATACGCGTCGATCATGTGACCACAGCTACTCGATCTGTCGCAGATGCTCCTTCTGTACGTGAAGAAATGAAAAAAATGCAGCGAGGCTTATCGAAAAAGTTTAATCTGGTTACCGAAGGGCGTGATCAAGGTACGGTTGTATTTCCTCATGCAGAATTGAAAATTTATCTCGACGCATCGCCATCAGCGCGTGCGGCACGGCGGTATCATGAGAGAGTTGAGCAGGGTGATAAAAGTCGATCGATGAACGAGATTTTGCACAGTCAGATAGAGCGAGATCAAGGAGATAGAGAACGTCCAGTTGGGGCTATGGAAGCTGCGAAGGATGCAATTATTATCAACACAGACGGCCTATCTCTCGAAAAAGTCGTTGAGCAGGTTTTAGGATTAGCGCACGATCGTGGTCTTACGTCAGATTAGAACCCAAGACAAAGTGCCGATGAGTTTTTTCAAAAAAAATGAAACAACAGCTGGCGACAAGTCATCGGTCTCTAAGATTGTCAAGAAAATAGAGAGTCACCAAGAATGGTGGGGCCGATGGCTTTATGACTCATTGTGGTTTCTCTCTCGTACGTTCGGTGTAGCACTGTTTGGCTTTCGTCTCAGAATGGTGGAGCGTCTACCAAAAACTGGTGGTCTGTTGGTTCTCTCGAGTCACCAGAGTCTCCTTGATCCACTGTTGCTCGGTCTCGCCACGAACCGGCGACTCTCGAGTCTCGCTCGGAGTAGTCTTTTCACATTTGGTCCATTTGCGAGTGTGATTGCCGCACTTGGTGCCGTTCCAATTGATCGAAATGCTTCAACCGTTACTGCAATGAGGACCGTGATCCAGAGACTACGAACAGGGGCTGCTGTCATTGTTTTTCCAGAAGGGACCAGGACGGCATCTGGTCAGCTCGGTGATATGAAAAAAGGTTTTGCGTTGCTGGCGAAGCGGGCCGGTGTTCCCATAGTTCCGGTCGTCATTGTTGGGGCTTATGAATGTTGGCCACGTTCCCGACTGGTGCCTTGTCCAGGTCGAATTCGGCTGGAATTTGGTGCAGTTATTACAGCCGAAGAAGTAGAGAGTCTTTCAGAAAGCCAGTTAGCCGAACGCTGCATCACATCGCTCCATGATCTCGACAGGCTCGCCCGCAGCACACAACGCGGGCACGTGCTTCACTGATCTGAGAAATTTTCTTTGAATTCATCAGGATCTGGTTGGCTTGCACAAGTTGTACGGACAGAAACGTTCGTTGTTCCGTCACTGTTCTGAGCTGTCGTTTTTGTCGACAGTATTTAATGTATGTGCTCGTCAGTTGCACTGCCCTAGATGTTCCTCAACTACCACTAATGAGAATCATGAAATACGCTCTATCTCGATATATCGCACTTGGTATCGTTGGTTGTTTTGCTGCTGATGTGCTTGCATTCGACTACTCTTCATCAGTTTCAGCAGTTCCGGTCCCGGGCAGTGGGTCCAAGATTGATTTTCTTGGAGATACATTCGAAGAAGACGGCTGGAAATTTTATCACAATCATCCAAAAAGCTCGCGGGAGGAAGACGGCCAGGCACGTGGGCCACTGGCTTTTTCAGGGAACAGAAGAATGCAGGAAGGCCCCGAACGAGGCCAGCCCGATCTTCTGAAAGTTATTAAAACTCCTCCGAACGGGTTGCCCGAAAGCAACCACGCACTCCTTGTGCGAACACTGCATTCGGGTGTTCCAGGGACATATTCCAGAACCGTGCAGCAGGATGATCTGATCTGTGGAATTACCACAAGGCTTGGGTCACAAATCCCCGTGAGTGAAGTTCCTAGTTGTGTTGTTCGTATTTGGTTGCCGCCCGCAGAGGAATGGGAAAATCGTAGTGGGCCTCATTTTGGTATTCGGATGGGTGTTCGCACAACGACGCTTGAACCAAATAGAGGATTTTTTGCATCTGGTAGTTCGTCGGTTGTTGAGCCCTACTGGCCGGGCATGTGGATTCACTTTCGTAGTGAAACGTCTCGAGGTGTAGAAAGTGATTCAGCACTTATTAAGGTGCGTGGAGATCGTCGTGGAATTGATTTTCCAGTAAAAGATATCTCAGCTGACCAGTTTGGTTGGTGGACGCTAGGAATGTCACTCTCACCTGATGGCCAAGTTCATTATTTTGCTCATCAGGGTGTTGATGATCTTACTTCTCAAGATCATTTAACGAGCCAATTTCCATACGGTTTTCGTGCTGAAAGACTGAATTCTTTCTTTTTCAACTCCTGTAATCTGAATGATGGTACAACGTGGTCAACACCATTTGTTATCGATGATCCGTCCGTCTATGTTGTGAACTCAGCGAGAGTCATGCAGTTAGTTGAGAGACGAGAAGCCTATGAAATCCGCCGGCAACAAAAGCGATCAGCCTATCGCAGTTATAAAAGTAGAGCGCGCTAAAACGTGTTTCTAAAAAGCCTGCATTGAGATTCGTTCTGTTCGCAGTCGCAGGGCATTTACAACAACAGATGCACTGCTCAAACTCATCGCAGCAGCTGCAAAGATTGGGCTTATATGCCAGCTTGAGCCGAATGCAGGTACAAGAATACCTGCTGCGAGCGGGATACTCAGTGCATTATAAAAAAATGCAAGAAATAGATTTTGCCGGATGTTCAACAAAACTAAGTGGCTTAATTGAATGGAATACGGAAGCGCCTGGAGATCGCCTCGCATAAGAGTAACGTTCGCAGTTTCGATAGCCACATCGCTTCCTGTTCCCATAGCGACGCCGATCGTGGCAGCAGCAAGAGCCGGGGCATCATTCACTCCATCACCAACCATTATGGTCTGTTCACCTTTGGAATGCTTTTCAGTAATAAACTGATATTTCTCCTGTGGAGTAAGTCCAGCCTCGTAGTGCTCGATGCCGACTGACCGTGCAATAACGCCAGCGTTATCGGAATGGTCTCCAGTCAGCATTGTGATTTGAAGTCCTAGTTGCTTTAGCTGCCCGATCGCTGTGCACGCAGATTTTTTTACAGGGTCCGTAACGGCGAATAGGCCGGCCACGTGCGAATTGACCACTACCCCGGTGATTGTTTTCCCGCTTGCCCGTAAAGGATCTGCCGCCCTTCGAAATTCATTCAGTTCACTTGCGGGTACGTTCTGTTGTTTGAGAAAGGCTTCATTACCTAGGGCAATGGTCTTACCCGATACAGTTCCCTGTACACCAGATCCGGGCGTCGAGAGAAACGTGTCAGCATTGCTGAGTACCTCAAGGTTTCGTTCGCGAGCTGCTTGGCAGATTGCAGTGGCAAGTGGATGTTCACTGCCAAGTTCAACCGCGGTTGCCAGCAGCAGAATCTCTTCTTCAGATTGATTGCTGAATAATACGATGTCAGTAACAGTTGGCTGCCCTTCTGTGATTGTTCCGGTTTTATCAATCATGAGGCTCTTGCTTTGCCCAAGTGCCTCAAGAGATTCGGCGTCTTTGAACAGGACACCTTCGCTGGCTGCGCGACCAATACCGACAATAATTGACATTGGTGTCGCCAGGCCGATGGCGCATGGGCATGCAATCACCAAAACTGAAACACTTGAGACGATCGCATGTGCGAGACGAGGCTGAGGGCCCAGGAAAAACCATCCGGTGAATGTCCCGAGTGCAATGGCCAGCACAATTGGTGTGAATATGCTGGCCACGCTATCAGCCATTCTTTGTATAGGTGCTTTGCTTCTTTGGGCTGAACCAACGAGTGTAATGATTCGCGATAAGAGGGTTTCAGAACCAGTTTTTTCTGCAAGGAGAATGAAGCTACCTCGACCATTTTTTGTTCCTGCAATGACCTCGTCACCTTTTTTCTTTTCTACGGGTGATGGCTCGCCTGTTAACAAGGATTCATCCACATGGCTTGCCCCGTTAAAGAGTGTTCCGTCGACAGGAATAGTCTCACCTGGCCGAACTCGTAGGTGGTCTCCCGGATGAACGGTACTCAGTGGTACATCATGTTCACCATTTTCGAGTACGACTCGCGCAGTCATTGGAGCAAGTGACACGAGTGATCGAAGCTCAGCACCAGTTTTTGATCGTGCTTGGCTCTCTAGTGCTTGTCCTAGATGGACAAGTACAATAATCATTGCCGCTGCGTCAAAGAAAGTATGAACTAAGCCAGTTTTTGGATTCCGAAATGAATCAGGAAAAAAAGTAGGTAGAAGCGTAGCTAGGAGGCTAAATCCATAGGCAGCACTGACGCCGATAGTAATCAGCGTAAACATGTTGAGATTGCCTGTAGCGATGCTACGAATACCACGAGAAACAATCGAACGGCCGCATGTCGCGATGACAAGACTCGTGAGAATGAGTTGCAGAAACTGATTGATGTGTGGGTCGATCCAAGCCTCAACTGATAGCCCAAACATTGGTGCCATTGCCAAGAGCAGGATGGGGACAGAGAGTATGATTCCGTATAGAAATTCGCGAATGCCAAGCAGCGTAATTTCTTCAGTTGGTATCGCATTCTGCGGGCTTGTTGTCTCGAGAGGCATTCCACACTGGGGGCACGAGCCTGGTGATGCAGAGAAGACTTCGGGGCACATTGGACAGAAGTAGCCACTGCCCGTGTCCGGCAACGAGGATGTCGTTTTTGCAGAATTTTTGTTCTGGCAGCACGAGGATGGTGTGTCCATATCAGTGGTCCAAAGTGTCTATTGATTTCTTGAAAATCTCATTCACAGAAATAAAAATATAGTGAATAAGCAGCAATTATTTACGGTTGTTTCGAGGGGGTGCCTCGAGCTCGCTTAAATGGATCAATAGTACTACCAGACGGACCCTGTGGTGGTGCTGTTTCCGGTGCTTTAAACGGAAGCATCTTGGGCCATTCGAGACTCATTCCTGGCCACGCCGATGTTGGCTCTGGTGGATTGGGTTGTGTCGTCATCGCTGGGACTGCCTGAACCTGATTTTTCTGGAGAATCTCATCAGGTTTTGGAAAGTTTGGATTTCCAGAAGTGATCTGGGTGACTGATGGTCCAACGGAGCCCCGTGTAAGAGGTTTGACTGATACAGAGTCAATCTGAGCTTCGCCAAGGCCAGTTAATGCAAAAGTGACGGTGAGTGGGGGGGGCTCGCCGGGTGATCCATCGCTACCGGGTTGGGCAGGGGGGACAATTCGGTAAAGCACGAGTCGCCGCCAGCTTTCTGTTTTGTTCACTCGCTCAGCCAAAGCTGGACCACCATACGAATCAAAAACAAGGAGGCCATCAACGGATCCTTTGATAGGGTTTGGCACGCGAACCTTTGCCACAATCTCTAACAGGGTACCAGCAGCTGCATTGATAGGGGGTGTTGTAATCCAAATTGGAGGAGTCTCGATAACAACGGGTGCTTCTTCAGAGTTGTTCGCGGTTGCGAAGATCCTTAAGCTTCTCTGGCCGTCAGCAGGCGCACGGGTTGAAAGCTCTACGGAGCCTTTGACTTGATCCGTCGGCCTTACAAAGTGTCGCCACCCGGTGCTGGACAACGTGTTGATCTCTTCCATGTGGCCGCCTTTTAGCAAATTAATGCCCGCATTTGTCGATTGCAATGCCTCGATCATTCTCCAGTGGTCTGACAGTGTTGCAGAAGAAGTCGTGAGAGGACTTGCAACCATAGAGCCTGTTGCAGTTACTCCTCGCTCCCAAAACAGACGCTCTAGTTGTCCTGCTATAGCACGCGATCGCTCAAGTTTTTTCACAGCAGCGGTTGGATCCTGAGCAATCATCGCTTCGGCATATTGGGCTTCTTGTTGAGCTTCAGTAATCATTTCAGTTACCGGAAAATGACCAAGAGCCTTCGGTGGAAGCTCTGCAGCAAGTCGACTTGTACGGGCAATTGCATTGGCTGCTTGAGCGCGGGCGAGCAGGGCTGCAGTTGGTGCATTGCGACGTACAAGTTCCTGGACATGAGCTATAGCAGATGGATCGTTGCTAATCAAAATGACGGCAGCAGCGTGGAAGTTATCAAGTGTCATCGCAACACCACCAGTCACTCTGCGGTGTTGCAATGGCCTTAAGGTGCTGTGAGTAATTTCCCAAGGCCGGTGTGCCTCTGGTATGCCAGGGATTAAAATATTGAGAGGCTGTTCGTGTCGTGGAATGTCACCACGGTAATGCCGGGCCATAATTTGACCGCCCTGTACGGAACGCCAGATGAGGACGACTCGAGAGCGAGATGCTTCAATCACCATTGCTCGCACTTCCGGATCACTTGTTTCTGCATCGGCTGTAAATCGACCACTGGCTCCCCACGCAGAGATTGTTTCGAGTTCAAGGTTGACCGTCTGTACCGCAGTAGCTCGTGTGACAGTTTCGTTGTCAGTTCCGTTGAGTGGTCGGGCTGAACGAAACAAAATGCCGCGGCTTCCAGCTGCAATCGCTGTGAAGGCGGCGCCCAGGAGACTTTCCTCGTCAACTGGCAGCCCATTGTTACCCGTCCCTGAAAGCAATGCTGCTTGTTTAGCAGTTCGAGAGTCTACCTCCGTGGCAAGCGTAGCCAGCAGTGGCGTGCCAGGTCTGGCAAGCCGTGGTCGTTGCTGAAGCCACGTGAGGTAGTTCGCCAGCTCAAGACTAGTCCCGAGTACGGCACGATGTGCAACAAGCATGTCGAGATGTCGAGAGATTTCACGTAGTCCGGAATCTGCTGACGCAATGATGGGCCTTCCTTGGCGTCGATCACAAATTCGTAAGCGTCTCACTTGTTCAGCAAGACGAGGAATATCCTCGGATGAGAGTGAACGACCCATATCCCAAAGGAGTACACGGTTCCATTTCTCAGAAAAAGCTGGGAGTTTTTCGGGTTCTGTGAGGTCAACATCTGGCAGGGTTGGAGGAGGGCAGATAATCCAGATTCCAGCTTGTTCAGCTTCAGCCAAAAGAGTTGTTGAGGCGGGCTCATGCAGTTGGATACAATTGAAACCCAATTGAGCCAGAGCAGTCAGCGGCTCACCTCGATGCTCGATTGCACGAGGGAAGAATGGTTTACCATCGACTTCGAGTACACCACGAACAAGGCCAGCGTGTTCGGTCGTGGTTGCCTTGGTAATGTTTTGAACATCCTGTTGATGTAGCATTGAGGGCGATTGTGTTATTGTTTTTGGACCTGATGCTGTAATTAATCCACTGATCGATATGTCGTCGATCGATACTGTGCAGCGACTTATTCCAAGTGGTATTTCCACAGCCAGCCCACAAATCGTTGCACCATCGAGACTCATTTGAGGCCCATACTGTGCTCGTAGTGCAGGTAGTTGCGACCGAAGAATAGAAGGAAGATTTTCGATAGCAAGAGACTGCCAGCGTAATGTGGTTGTCGATGGTGATCCTGAGACAAAAATATGAATCGGTTGCCCATCTTGAGATTGAACTGAAGGCAACACGATTTGACAGGCAAGCCGAGCAGACGGGTGGTCGCACCGAAGCCGAACGTGTGCCAAGAATTCATCGATGATCGCAGATTCAGGAATAGAGAACAGTATACGACTCAGGGTCGTCCGATCAGTCTGGAGAACAATGGTTTCACAACTGTGGCCAGTGGTATCAACCTTTTCAATGCGCTGTTGTAGGACTCGCAGGCCCGGAGAGGGTGCTACTACGGTTGCTGTTTCGGGGCCATCAAAGTTTTCCTGCAGTCCAGATCCAATCGTAACGCGTTGGAGAACGAGACTCAGTAAAACAGAAAGTACGAGGTATAGAAGAGTGTCCGTCCGGTGGAATGAAGCCCGAATCTCTATGGCACGAGAAGTCATTCTGAAGATATTGCTACAGATTGAGTTTCGCATGCAGTTGATCTGGTATGACACGAAGTGTAGTCGTGTCTTGGAATTGAATAAGTGAGGAAAAGAACGTTGTGTAAGTGAAACAATCAACCTCGAAAGGACATGGATGACCACCAGTGACCGGCTGTTCTGACCAGGTTTTCTGGGTTGGTGTAAAACCACAAATGGGCTCCCTTGATGTCCCGGCATGCCAGTGTGACAAAGCGTGAATAGGGCTTGTAGCAGGGTGCCGATGGTGTGCTCTAGAGGGGCTGCTTCACCAGTTCGGGTTTTGGCTGAAAAACAGGACGGTAAGGCAAATTAGGAAAGTATTTTCCGGCATTGATCCGATGACCAAGGTATTATTGGTTAAGGATTTTTTTCATGCAGGATCTCACAACCGAAGAAGTTGCCACGACCGCCCTGGAGCTTGGCCTCATAGATGCGGCTGAAATGCCGGGTTTATGGCGGGAGCTAGGCTCTCATGATGCTTCGCTGGAGCAATTTGGTTCAGCCTGTGTGCGAAGAGAATTGCTCACTGGTTTCCAATGGGAGCGTCTTCGGAACGGCTACCGAAATGGCTTTTTTTATGGTCGAACAAAAGTCCTTTATCAGGCAGGTGCTGGCTCATTTGCGCGAGTGTACCGTGCTATCGCACAGGACAACCAAGAAATTCTTGCGGTGAAAGTTCTGCGAAAACGTTTTTCCGCTGATGAAATCAAGGGTGAGCTTTTCTTGCGAGAGGGTCGCATGGGATTGATGCTAAGGCATCCAGGGATTGTCCGCATTGAAGAAGTAGGGAAAGAGGGTGTCAGCAGCTTCATCACAATGGAGTTTGTTGAAGGACAAACTCTTCGAGAATTAGTAAAGATTCGGAAAGGGCTCGACCTAACCTGTGCTCTCGACCTGGCAGTACAGCTAATTGATGCTTTGGTCTACGCTCATGGTGAAGGTGTTACGCATCGAGACTTAAAAGCATCCAATGTGCTCGTTTCTTCGAAGGGTCAAGCAAAGCTTGTTGACTTTGGCCTTGCGAGTTTTTCAGAGACCAAATCAAAAAAAACTGATGAGATCGGGAAGCTACGCACCGTTGAGTACGCTGCGCTTGAAGCTGCGGGGGGTGTTCGTGGTGATGATGTGCGGAGCGATGTGTTTTTTCTTGGAGCTCTTCTGTATCTCATATTTTCTGGGCGTTCACCTTTCAGCGAATCACGTGATCGAGAAGTAAGAGCTGATCCAAAACGATATGCAGAGATCGAACCACTCGGAAGGGTCGCTCCGCATCTACCGCGTGATTTGGTAGATGTTGTGAACAAAATGCTCAGCCTCAAACCCAAACGTCGTTTTCAGACGGTGCTAGAAGTACAAGAAGCACTCAAGCCAATACAGCTGCGATGTGCTGAAGACGAATCGACTATCACGCCAGATCTGCCGGAAAAGAAAAAAGTGAGGCAGGTCTCGAGCACGAAAGACGCCGAACTAAAAACCTCTGATAAGCCGAGAATCATGGTTGTTGAGGTCTCTGGGAAGTCACAAGACTCTTTGCGGCAATTTTTTTCTAAACAGGGTTTTCGTGTCCTTGTGACTGAAAATCCAAAGCGAGCGCTCACTCGGTTTGAATCGGTGCCTGCCCCGGCGGATATTCTTCTGCTGAGTAGTCAGGTGCTTGGTCATGATGCAGTAACGGTATTCAATGCATTAGCCCCTGATCCATATTTAAGGAAGATACCAGCACTGCTCATCACAAGTGCTCGTCAGTCAGAAATAGTGGAAGAGGCTGTTGAGGATGACCTGCGGCAGGTTGTTACGATGCCGTTTAAAGCGAGCGAACTTCTTCAGAAAGTGAAGACCTTGACAGGCGTCACAGTATAAAAATGTTTTGAGGATTACTAAGAGTTCATCGCAAGGCCACATCTTATTCCTTGTACAGCACCTAGTCGCGGAGGATGTATTTCCGTGTCAGGGACGGCGCCTCGGTGGCAAGTGGTATCATGTTGATAACATGAAAATATCTGCCACCCATTAAGGAATATACTTGAAGTATTTCAAATTTGATTTCAATGAAAGGGTCCTTGTTGAAGCAATAAACGACTTTTTTGCATGAAGCAAATGTCCTTTCAAAAAATGCCCTCTCTATAGTTCGCTTAATAAGATCACTCTCACTATAGATAAACTTTTCGTCGTTGGTATGTGGATCCGGAATAGTTTCCCTCGTTTTGCTGCCATTGCACACTTGCATTAATTACCGCTAATCAAGCTATCGGATTCTTCTTTGAGTGTGTGTATCTTAAAACATGGTGAGCAATCAGGTTCTGTTCTGCCGAAGATGCCTCAAGGGAAATATCGGCTCAATCGAAAAAAGCAATAATCGAGCCCAGTCCTTTTTCAATGACGATCTCATTATTTTTTGGGTAGTCTGGAAGCGTAAAGGCCAGTATTTTATAGATGAAAATTTTCATTGTGAGGTTGGCTGTCAGCCTGCAATAAAAAAGACTTGTGAGTTTTTACTATGCAGTTAAGTGATGCCGAACTAGCTGACATCAACCGTCAGCTAGGAAAAAAGTCTTCAAAAGAAGTGATCGAATGGGCACTCGACCAAAATAAAAAAACAGTAGTAACAACAAGCTTTGGGTTTAATTCGGCAGTGACCCTGCATATGGTCACCCAAGTAAGACAAAGTGTGCCCGTAGTTTGGGTTGACAGTGGATACAATTTAAAGGATGCGTATGTAGTTGCTGAGGAACTCATACAAAAACTTGGGCTGAATATTCACGTCTATAACCCGGTTATGTCATGTTCTAGGCGAGAGGCGGTGCACGGAGCAAACTTTGGTGTGCCAGACAATCCTGAGTTTGAAGATTTCAAATATCAAGTCAAACTCGAACCTTTTCAACGCGCATTAGAAGATTTGCAGCCGGAAATTTGGATTAGTGGCATTCGTAAGGAAGAAACAAAATTTCGACAGAAGCTTGGAATTGTTGCTATGGATGCAAGAGGTATTCTCAAGGTGTCGCCCTTATTCAATTGGACGGAGGACGATATTTCGGAGTATATGATGAAATATAATTTGCCAAACTGTAGGCACTATTTTGACCCAACGAAGGTGGACTCTCAAACAGAGTGTGGGTTGCACTTGAGTCAATTTGAGCAAGGTGGCGGCATCTAAACTTTTGGTAGTATTGTTTTAAAAGTAAGTACGGTTGCAGGTCTTTGAAGGCGGGGAAGAATGGCACGAGAAGTTGCGTTAGCGGTTGATCTTGGAGCTTCTGGCGGTCGCATTGTTTCAGGTGCTTTTGATGGAAGGCTTCTCGAATTAAAAGAGCTCCATCGATTTGAAAATGGACCAGTCTCCTTTGGCGGCCATCTTGTCTGGGACTTTGTTGGTCTCTGGAGTGGTGTTTTAGATGGGTTACGAGTTGCTGCTGATCAGCATCAGAAGGCAATTCAGAGTATCGGTGTGGATACCTGGGGAGTAGATTTTTCATTTATTACAAAGAATGATGCACTCTTATCAGAGCCGGTGTGTTATCGAGATGCCCGCACAAGAGGTCTTATTGAAGCAGCACAAGCAATTGTTTCCAAAGAAGAAACGTTTAATGCAACAGGTTTGCAGTTCATAGAAATCAATACGCTCTATCAACTTCTTGCTCTCAAGAGAGATCGACCAGAACTTCTCGACGCGGCCGATCAGTTGCTGATGATTCCAGATCTTGTGCACTGGTTACTTTCAGGACAGCGTTCCAATGAGCGAACAATTGCTTCAACGACTCAGTGCTTTAATCCTCAGAGCGGGCAGTGGGCCAACGACCTTTTGACGCGGTTTGGACTTCCTACAGATTTATTTCGACCGGTTTCTGAACCGGGACATGACATTGGTAGTATTCGCGCAGATATTGCATCTGATACCGGGCTAGGAGATGTGCGAGTGGTGCTACCTGGTTCCCATGATACTGCCAGCGCAGTAGCTGCTGTCCCAGCACTCGAACCGCCTTCATCACGACCAGACTGGTGCTACATCAGTCTTGGGACGTGGGCACTTGTTGGCGCGGAATTGGATCGGCCTTTGGTAACCCCTGAGTGCCTTGCTCGTAATTTTACAAACGAGGGTGGAGTGGGGGGAACAACAAGGTTGT
This sequence comes from Pirellulales bacterium, assembly GCA_016776925.1. Classification (GTDB taxonomy): domain Bacteria; phylum Planctomycetota; class Planctomycetia; order Pirellulales; family UBA1268; genus UBA1268. The sequence continues at coordinate 52,406 of JADHSL010000011.1, forward strand.
TAAAAAATCTTTGTGGACTCTGGCTCGTGCAACAATGTCGAGCGAGTTGGCAAAGATCTGGGAAAAACTGGGACTGGGAACAACTGACCGCTCTAGCTGCGGAATCTAAACCACTACAAACGATAATTGATTCTGGACACCCGTCACTTGTCGCCCCAAATGATATGCCTCAGGCAATTCGAGAACTCGCGCAGCAAAGCAATCAGCCAGTGCCGGATTCAACTGGGGCAGTGGTGCGGACAGCCTTGGAGAGCGTTGCTGCAGATGTGTCACGAACCCTTCAAGAGTTAGACGGACTTGTTGGACGCCGTATGAGTAGAGTGCACATTGTTGGGGGTGGCGTTCAGAATAAATTGCTCTGCCAAATGATATCCGATGCGTCAGATCGTCCGGTTGTGGCTGGTCCTGTTGAGGCAACCGCCATAGGAAATCTCCTTGTGCAGATTTTTGCTGAAAATGGGAAACTAGATTTACGAAGTGTACGGTCTGTGGTGCGAGATAGTTTTGACCCAATAACGTACGAACCTCAGTCCGTCGCAGCGTGGAAAGAACGACTCAGTCAGTGTGCTGGCCGGTAGATGTCTGCGGGAAATCTGCTTTTGTGCAGAAAGTTGACTACCGAAAGAGTTGGGATACCAAGGCAATGACGCCAGCTGTTACGAGTACTGCAACTGTGCCGATAGCTGTTACAAGCCATTGGTAAGCAGCCCGTTCAGTCTGATCGTCAGTGTATTCAACACTGGCCTTAAGATCAGCGAGAAAACGTGAATTACATTGAGGGCAAATCAGTTCTTCATCAAGTAGCGTTGCTGGTACCGTAACAATGTGATCAGAAGGGCAAGATATGCGATAGTGTTTGACAGGTGACGTCATGCTGCTCGATAGTTTGCGGCAGGTCTTTTGGTTACCTGTCCGTGCTCGACTTCCAAAATTGAATCGGCGAGTGCAAGAGTGCTTGGCCGATGTGTGATCATGATCACCGTTCGGTTCTTGACATAATGCGAGAGAGCCTCATGGATGAGTTCTTCACTCGCTACATCTATTTGACTTGTGGCTTCATCGAGAACAAGTATCTCCGCATTTCTTAAGAATGCCCGAGCGAGAGCGATTCGCTGCCTCTGGCCACCAGAGAGACGATAACCATTAGGGCCAACTTTTGTCTTATATCCGTCAGGAAATTCGGCGATGAAGTCATGAGCACGAGCCTTTCTGGCGGCTTCTTCTATTTCTTCGTCGGTAGCCTCCCATCTGCCATATCGGATGTTGTATAAAATCGTTTCGTTGAAAAGTTCTGTTTGTTGGGTAACGATTGCGATACGTCTACGCAAATCTTTTACTGCTAGTTCTGTCAGCGGAACGTTGTCGAGTTCAACTGTGCCTTCTGTGGGATCGTAAAATCGACATATGAGGTTGATGAGCGTACTCTTTCCGCCCCCGTTGGGTCCGACGATTGCCACGCGTTCACCAAACTCAATGGCGACATCGACATTGTTTAGTACTGTGTCAATTCCATCATACGAAAAAGAGACATTCCGTAATGCAATCTCTCGATGCGGTGATGGGAGATAGTACGGGTTTGATTTTTCTTTTAGTTTTGATGGTGTGTCGAGAAGTGGGTACAGCGATTGTGCTCCGACAATCCCCACATTTATCCCTGTTATGACTCCAGACAGTTTTCGGACCGGATCTGAAGCACCAATCAGCATCCCAAAAAAGACCATGATCCCTGGAACAGTCATTGGTTGCTCTGTCATGGTAACCCCGAAAATCTGGGTTTCCTTATTGATGACCAACCACGCCCCAACGGCAATTGAAGTTGCGACCATTCCAATGCCAAGAACTTCAGTGATTGGATTTGCAAGTGCCCGATAAAAGTTGTGACGCAGTCCAATTTTCATCATGTGATTCGTACTGTCCCGGAACCGATCTCGTTCGAAAGATTCCATCGTATAGGCCTGAACAGTGAGTACGTTATTCAGTGCCTCAAGCATCACGTGATGAAAACCAAGTGCTTGGGAGAGAATGTTCTTCGAGGCACTCCGCATTTTTCTGTTTAGCCAAACCATCATAAAGCCGACAATAGGCGCCATTGTGAGGCAGGCGAGTGTTAACTGCCATGAAATGCAGAAAGCTCCTCCTAAGCATGCAGCTATCTTCAAGGGCTCAGTAATTGCGCCACCGAAAGTAGTCGTAATTCCTCCCGACAGCATATCGGCTGTGTGTGTGACTTGAGCCATAAAGCCAGCAGAACCATTTTTCATGAATTGTGTGCGATCCAATTCAAGCGCTTTGTTAAAAATCTTGACTCTGAGGTCTCTTGATATCCCCATTGCAACAAAGCTAACAAGCATCGTGCCAGTAAGGAGCAGGCAGTGTTTCAAGAAGGTACTGATGACGATCAGGACAACCACAAGAAGTACGGTCTGAAAAGGATCTCTTGGGATGTAGCTTTCGAGCCATGGCTGGAGGAATTGTGCAGATGTCAGGATGGCCTGATCACCTTTATCCTGAAGTAGCAGGGTGTCTATTTTATTTTGAATATTCTGCTGCTCTGCTTCTGCTCTGCCACCACCAGCGAGGCGATCATGAAGTCGCTGGATCTCTTGTTCGTGACTCACAATTTTTGATTCGGCATCAGCTATTCTTTTTTCATTCCAATTCTGAAGAGACTCCCCGTTAAGAGTGACTTCGATAACTGGGAAAAGTGCTGCAATGTTTGCTCCCCATAGCCCGGCTACACCAGCAGAACAAAGAAATGCTGCGAGGAGCAATGGCCAGCTTTTCGAAGCATCACGAAGAGCGCGAAGAAAATACGTCATGAACTCAGTTCGGAGTATTGGGGATTAAAAATGAATAAAGCTCGTAAGTTGTCACATCGATAATTCCAAGAAATGACTGGTTGTGTCATGTCATCTTTCAATATCTTTTCGTCGAAATGACTCCTTGGTACCAGCTGAATTTAGGTATGATGATTTTGGGATTTATTCCATGTGCGCAAAGCGTTGATCTTGCGCAGACTCCGCTGAACGGCGGGGGGAGAGTAGCCTGAGAGACTGAGTGAAAACAAGTCGAAAACAGGGGTTATTCAGCCATGAACGAACGTTTTTTGCGCTCTTTGGCAGCGGAAAAGGTGTTTTCAAGAAGCATTGCAACGGTCAGAGGCCCCACGCCTCCTGGTACTGGTGACACGGCTTCTGCTACGTCAGCGACGGGGTCGTAATCAACGTCACCAACGAGTCGGCTTGTGCCCCCGTCTGAAATGCGATTTATTCCGACATCAATCACGACAGCCCCGGGCTTCACCATATCGGCCGTGATAAGTTGGGGAATACCAACAGCAGCTATAAGAATATCAGCTTGTTGAGTCACTTCCTTAAGGTTGGACGTATGACTATGGCAGACGGATACAGTTGCATCTCCACCAGGTCCACGGCTGGCGAGAAGAAGCGCCAGTGGCTTCCCCACAATGTCACTACGGCCAACGATAACAGCATGCTTACCACGAGTCTTAACACCAGCGTCGAGAAGCATTTTTTGAACTCCTGCAGCAGTGCAGGGAATAAAGTGAGGCCGTCCTTGAGAAAGAAGCCCAGCGTTTACTGGATGAAAGCCATCGACATCACGGTCAGGAGGCACCGCATCGAGTACGGCCCTGGCATCGACATGATCTGGGAGCGGCAACTGAACAAGAATGCCATCAGCTGGTCCATGTTCATCCCGCCCAATAGCTTCCACGGTGGACACAAGCTCGGCAGTTGTGGTTGATTCTTGGATTGAAAAGACATCAGCTGTAATTCCCACCCGTTTTGCTGCAGCTGCTTTGCTTTTCACATATGAAGCGCTTGCGGCAACGTCTCCAACAAGAACAACAACAAGCCGAGGAGGTCGGCCAATTTCACGAGTCAGTGCCGCTACTTTCGGCGCAAGGTCATTCTCAATTGTTTTGGCAAGTTTTCGGCCATCGAGCCGTTGAGCCGTCATCTCTGTCTCTCCGGGAATGGAATAACCAAAGACCTCACGGCAGTCTTTGTGGGTGTAAAGAGCACCGTGCGCCGAGGTCATTTCGCTTGGGGTGATTCTTAACTGGGCTGCTCGTCCATAAATGTCATGCGAAGTTGATGAAGGATTTCCTCAAGGAGTTTTTTCTCGTCGTCGGCAAGATTCCCAGCTGTTTTCTTCTCAAGCATTTCCAGCATTTCGATGAAGTGTCGAGCAGTGTCAAGGTTTTTGAGAGATTCTTTCGTAATAGGGTTTGGGATTTTTCCAAACGCCATGAGTGCCTGTGTAAACATTGTTTGAACAAGAAACTCAAAGGTAGCAGGAGGGGCCTTCATAGGGCCATTATCATTTGTTGGAACTGGTGGTTCGGGCATGAGGGGGTCCAAAGTAGTTCGAGTAACAGAATTGAGTGTGAGATAATACGTGCGGTGTTTGTCAGGTTTTTACACCAGCGTGGTGAGCCACGGCTGCTGCAACAAGATCAGCAAAGAGAGGATGAGCAGCTGTCGGCTTGCTTTTAAATTCTGGATGAAATTGTACTGCAACGAACCACGGGTGATCCGCTACTTCAACAATTTCAACAAGGCTTTTGTCTGGCTTCGTGCCAGCAATCACAAGACCAGCCTCTTCAAGCCGTTGTCTGTAGTTGCTATTGAATTCGTAGCGGTGGCGGTGACGTTCTGAAATTTCAGAGACACCATATGCCGATGCAGATCTGCTGCCGTCGCTGAGCAGGGCAGGCTGGCTCCCGAGTCGCATTGTGCCACCTTTTTCTGTCACGCCCTCTTGTTCGTCCATTAAACAGATGACCGGATGTGGGGTGTCTCGGAAAAACTCAGTTGAGTGTGCGTCAGTGAGACCAGCAACATTGCGGGCAAAGTCGATGACGGCACATTGCATACCCAGACATATTCCCAGGAACGGGAGATTCCGCTCTCGAGCGTATTGAATAGCTTCCACTTTCCCTTCAACACCACGTTCACCAAAGCCACCGGGCACTATCAGTGCATCGAATCCGGCGAGTGTCTTTTCGGCACCGTTCAGCTCGATTTCTTCACTTTTTATCGCTTGAACTCGGACTTGGGTGTAGTTTGCAATGCCTCCGTGATCGAGTGCCTCATAAATGCTTTTGTAGGCATCGCGGTGCTCGGCGTATTTGCCCACGAGTGCTATTGATACTTCGTGCTCAGGGTTGCGGAGCCGATGCAGAATGTCATGCCACCCTTCAAGATTTGCCGAAGCTGCAGGTAAGTCGAGCTGTTTGAGTATGAGGTCATCAATTTTGTTTGCCTGAAGTGACAACGGGACTTCATAGATTGAGAAGTCTTTGTCTCGCTCTTCAATGACGGAGTGCAGCGGAACGTTACAAAAGAGTGCTATCTTTTCACGATCGGAGGTGTCGAGGCTTCGCTCCGTGCGGCACACAAGAATATCTGGCTGGATACCAATTTGTCTTAGGATTCCAACAGAGTGCTGTGTCGGCTTGGTCTTTAGTTCACCAGCTGCTTTCAAAAATGGAACCAGAGTGAGGTGAATAAACATGCAGTTTTCACGACCACGCTCAAGAGGAATCTGCCGGATCGCCTCAAGGAAAGGTAGGCTTTCAATATCTCCGACGGTGCCGCCAATTTCTGTAATGACAACGTCGGTGTCGGCATCATCAAGCTGCAGAACAACTTCTTTTATTTCATTTGTTATGTGCGGGATGACTTGAACAGTTTTCCCTAGAAACTCACCTCGTCGTTCCTTGTTGATTACAGATTGGTAAATTTGGCCCGTGGTGTAATTGCTCTGTCTCGTAAGATGTGTTGTGGTGAAACGTTCGTAGTGACCAAGGTCGAGGTCGGTTTCGCTACCGTCATCAAGCACATAGACCTCACCGTGCTGGTATGGGCTCATTGTCCCTGGGTCGACATTGATATACGGGTCGAGTTTCTGCATTTTTACGCGCAGTCCACGCGATTCGAGAAGCATCGCGATTGAGGCACTGGTGAGTCCTTTGCCAAGTGAACTGACGACCCCACCGGTCACAAAGATATGCTTAGTCACGCGGCAAAATTCCTAAAAAGACGAAGTGAGCAAAAATGCAGATACGAACGACCCCATGAACATACCGAATGACCCAAGTCGATCGCTACTCGGCCAAATCCACCCCGGGGTTTAGTGTTTCCAGACGTGGTGTAGAGTGAATGAGATGGAATCAAACGCAAATATATCCGAGAGCCGTCCTTCGACTGCTGATGTCCGCATCAGGAGCCTTGACCCCCTTGTGCCACCGGCCCGACTGGTGTCGACATATCCGTTGACGGATGCTGCCGCCGCAGCGGTTGTATCGGGCAGAGAACAGGTCGAAAAAGTGCTTGCTGGTGAAGATGATCGACTTTTGGTCGTTGTCGGCCCGTGCTCGATTCATGATCTCGATGGTGCCCGCGAGTACGCTTCAAAATTGGTCACACTCTCACGGGAACTTTCAGACCGACTTCTGGTTGTCATGCGGGTTTATTTTGAAAAGCCACGAACTACCGTTGGCTGGAAGGGGCTTATTAACGATCCTCACCTTGATGATTCTTTTGATGTCGGAACTGGCCTGCGTTTAGCCCGTGAGTTGCTGATTGAGATCGCAGACATGGGTTTATCGACAGCAACAGAATTTCTGGAGCCCATCACGCCTCAGTTTATTGCTGACACAATTGTGCTTGGTGCAATTGGGGCTCGCACAACAGAATCACCAACGCATCGCCAAATGGCTAGTGGCCTCTCTATGCCAGTTGGCTTCAAAAACTCAACAGACGGTTCGTTACAAGCTGCGATTGATGCCATGCAGGCAGCCAAGACACCACATTCATTTCTGGGTATCGACAATGGTGGTGGTATCTGCGTCGTGTCAACGGCTGGAAATCCGTGGGGTGTCTTAATGCTTCGTGGTGGACGGGCTGGTTCGAACTATTCGCCAGACATGTTGCTTGATGCAAGAAATAGACTTGAGCAGGCTGGATTAAAGCCGCGTGTCATAGTCGATTGCAGTCATGCAAACTCAGGGAAGGATCACCGTCGGCAGTCAATTGTCTGGCGAGATGTTCTCAAGCAGCGTATTGAAGGCGATCATTCAATCGTTGGCGTCATGCTGGAAAGTAATATCAATCCCGGGAAACAGCCGCCAAATCACGATCGGTCAACCCTTGCGTACGGTGTCTCGATAACCGACGCGTGTATTGGTTGGGATGAAACAGAAACGCTGCTTCGTGAAGCCTACAGCAGCCTTGGCAAGTGACGTTTTTGCCATGTTTTTCTTTCATAGTCATGTGATTACACGATTGATATAGGTGTCTCCTACACCCAAAAATAGTTCTTCTTTTACTTTTTGGGGTTATTTGGAGACGTGCTATGAAACATTCAAATATTACGCGGCACCGGTCTGCCTTTACGCTGATCGAGTTGCTGGTTGTGATCGCCATTATTGGCGTTCTTGTCGGTCTTCTTTTGCCTGCAGTGCAGCAGGCGCGGGAGGCTGCTCGCCG
>JADHSL010000072.1 GCA_016776925.1 Pirellulales bacterium
CGGCATTATCGGGTTTTACGCTGCCGCCATACTGGATTACCACCTGACTGGCCGTTGCTGCATCAGTAAGTTCTGCCAGCTGCTGACGGATCAGGGCATGAACTTCCTGGGCCTGTTCAGGCGTCGCGACCTTTCCAGTGCCGATTGCCCAGACCGGTTCATAGGCAATGATCGACGTGGCAAGGTCGGCCGCACTGAGTCCAGCAAGTGAACCGGAAATCTGTTTTGTGACCACTGCGGCTGTTCGGCCTTGTTCACGTTCTTCCAGAGTTTCGCCAACGCAAATGATCGGTGTGAGACCGGCGGCGAGGACAGCTTTGGCTTTTGTGTTGACAATACTGTCTGTCTCACCAAAGAGTGTTCGGCGTTCAGAGTGCCCTACTATGCAGAATGTGCAGCCTATATCGACGAGCATTGCCGGAGCGATCTCACCTGTAAAGGCACCCTTTGGTTGGTCGTGGAGGTTCTGGCCGCCAAGAGCAACACCAGACGGGGCTACGCCATTGGCTAGTTCAAGTGCTGAAGCAACTGCTTCAAGATAAATAGACGGAGGGCAGAGGATCAGGTTGCAATCCCCACAGGAGTGAGCACCAGTAGCCACACCCTGAGCGAGTGCAACCGCTCCAGCACGGTCAAGATTCATCTTCCAGTTTCCAGCGACGATTCGGCGACGGGTGGCCATTCTCACTCCTTGCGTTTGATTCTATCGATGTGCTCGTTTTTATCAGAGAGACGCAGTGTAGTGCGAAAACACGACATGCACTAGACACCAGTGGGAGGCTCGGGTTTAAGATTTCGTTAGCATCGGAAACAGTACACTATCCGACCAGGCTTGCACCGGCATAGCTGCCGAGAATGGCAACCCGGGTGCACCGCCTCTCGAGCGACGCAATTGCTCGCCGTACCCGGAGATCATCACGGTGACCCTCGAGTTCAACGAAGAATATATAACCTCGTTTCTCACCAGGTAGAGGAAATGATTCGATCCAGGTCAGATTGAGTTTCTGCCGCTTTGGTATAGCCAGCGCGTCAGCAAGTCCGCCCGGACGATGTTTGATTTCAAACATCAAGGCAGTCTTGTCCCGGCCGGTCCGTTTGGCGTCGGCATGGCCGATGACAGCGAAGCGGGTTGTATTACCAGCGATGTCCTCAATATTTTCAGCCAGAATGGACAGGCTGTGGTGAACGCCTGCTTGACGACTGGCTATTGCCGCAGCCTTTGACTCACGTGATGCTTTTTCGGCTGCAGCGCTTGTGCTGGTGACCTCGATCAACTGTGCGTTCGGGAGGTGCCGTGCGAGCCAGTTACGGCATTGTGAGAGTGCTTGTGGTCGACTGTAAACCTTCTTTACGTCGTGGCGTTCACAGGCAGCAAGTAGATTGTGGTGAATGCGTAGTGGGACTTCGGCACATATTTTGACCGGCATGCGGGCCAGGTTATCAAGTGTGTCGGCGATTCGGCCGTCGGTTGAGTTTTCTAAAGGAACGACACCGTAGTGAGAATGACCAGCCTGTACTTCCTCAAATGCTGCTGAAATGCTGGACACTGGAACAAATTCCACTGCATTTCCAAAACGATGAAGGGCAGCAAGGTGACTGTACGTCCAGGCAGGACCAAGGTGAGCTACCCGTAAGTGCTGTTCAATGGCGCGAGAACCCGAAATCAGTTCACGAAAGATTGATTTGAGACTGTCGTCGGCGAGTGGTCCTTCATTCGCTTCGGCCACCCGGTCGAGGACAAGTTCTTCTCGGGACGGATCATATGTCAGTTCACCACTTGCTGATTTGATGTGTCCTATCTCTCGGGCTACATCAGCCCGCTGATTCATGAGGGCGACAAGTTCATGATCAATCGTATCGATCCGTTTTCGCAAGGTCGTCAGACCAGGCTTCCTGGTAGTCGTCTTTTTGCGGGTCGCTTTAGTCTTGCGTGATGCCATGATGTTCACTTCTTGAACCGAAAAAATAACAGGGTCGTGTACACACCATACCCCACTGGACAGTCGGGTGATGCCACTTCGTTGTGCAACATTTCAAGAATCCCAGCCCGGCGAGAGAACCCGTCAAAATGGCAGTCTCTGGGAGGTAGCACCCATGTATTCTCAACTCTACCGTCTGAATTCTTTCCGTAAATACGCTGTTTTATTCAATTCTTGGAATTGAGTCGGCAGAACCGAGTCTTTGGACGCTATGGCACGGGCTTTGCAATCTTCTTGTGCTACGAGGGCAGACCGACAAAACCGGCCCGGAGAAGTAGTCGGCAACGGCAACTGGCTGGCTCCCGGACCAGGCTTCATGGTGCACGGTCGTGCGACGGAAAAGAAAAGCTAGGACATCGAAGGAGAAACACAAAACATGGCAACCAAACAAGGCGAAAAAATAATCGGTATCGATCTTGGAACAACGAATTCAGTTGTTGCAGTCATGGAAGGCAAAGAACCGAAGGTCATCGCAAATAAAGAGGGCAACCGCCTCACTCCGAGTGTTGTGGCCTTTAACGACAAGGGTGAAACACTCGTCGGCGATATTGCACGGCGACAAGCAGTCACAAACCCAACGCGAACAATTTATTCGATTAAGCGATTCATGGGTCGTCGCCACAATGAGGTGGCAAGCGAAGAGAAAATTGTGCCCTACGACGTTGTTGGCGGTCCGGAAGATTACGTCAAGGTGAAAGTTGGTGATAAGGAGTTCACGCCGCCAGAAATTTCTGCCACGGTGCTACGGTCTCTGAAAGAGTCGGCAGAAAGCTACCTTGGCCATAAGGTCAATAAGGCGGTCATTACAGTGCCGGCATACTTCAACGACGCTCAGCGGCAGGCCACGAAAGACGCTGGTCAGATTTCCGGCCTCGAGGTCATGCGAATCATCAATGAGCCAACTGCAGCTGCACTGGCTTACGGTCTTGAGAGCAAGAGCCAGGAAAAAATCGCTGTCTTTGACCTCGGTGGTGGAACGTTCGACGTTTCCGTTCTTGAAGTGGCTGATGGAGTGTTTCGTGTAATCAGTACCAATGGTGATACGCACCTTGGTGGTGACGATTTTGATCAGACGCTCATTAATCATGTTGCCGACCAGTTCAAAAAAGAACAGGGCATTGATCTGCGAGACGACACCATGGCACTGCAACGACTGCAGGAAGCGTGCGAAAAAGCGAAGAAAGAATTGAGTTCCGCGCAAAGTAGCGACATTAATCTGCCGTTTATTACTGCAGATGCCTCCGGTCCAAAGCATCTTCAAATAACGATAACACGGGCACAGTTCGAGGAAATGTGTGACGGACTTGTTGAAAGATGCCGAGGCCCAGTTATCCAGGCACTCAAGGATGCCAAGCTCGATCCAAAAGACATTGATGAGGTTGTTCTTGTTGGTGGTTCAACACGAATCCCCAAGGTTCAGGAACTTGTGAAGAGTATTTTTGGGAAGGAACCACACAAGGGTGTGAATCCAGATGAAGTCGTCGCCCTTGGTGCTGCGATCCAAGGTGGTGTGTTGGCAGGTGACGTGCAAGACGTGCTGTTGCTTGATGTGACGCCACTGAGCCTCGGTATTGAAACCGAAGGTGGATTGTTCACTAAACTTGTTGAACGAAATACCACAGTGCCAACAGAGCGAAAACAGGTCTTCAGCACGGCGGCAGACAACCAGACGGCAGTGACGGTCAGTGTCTATCAAGGTGAGCGGTCGATGGCAAAGGACAACCGTCTCCTTGGTCAGTTCAATCTAGAAGGAATTCCTCCAGCACCTCGTGGTACTCCACAGGTCGAAGTGAAATTTGATATTGATGCAAACGGTATTCTCTCGGTGAATGCGAAAGATCTTGGATCGAACAAGGAGCAGTCAGTCACGATTGAGCAATCAAGCGGTCTCAATGAAGAAGAGATTGAGAAGATGCGTAAGGACGCAGAATTGCATGCTGAAGAAGACAAGCAGAAGCAACGGTTGGCTGAAGTGCGTAATCGTTCTGAGGCACTGTGCTTTCAAACAGAGAAACTGATTAAAGAAAACGATGAGAAATTGTCGGATGCTGACAAGGCGCCACTCGAGGCAGCGATTGCAAAAGCTCGTGAGGCTGCTAAGGGTGAAGATGCTGATGCAGTCCAATCAGCACACGATGCACTTGAGCAGGCATCTCACGCACTTTCAAAAGTGTTGTATGAATCTCAGGCGGCAGATGCAGCTGGAGGTGAGACCGCAGGTAGTGAACCAGCTGGTGCCGCAGCAGCTGCGGACGATACCATTGATGCTGAGTTTGAAGTCAAGCAAGACTACGAATAAGCCTTGTCGCCGGAGGTGCCCAGCGCGGCGCCTCCGGTTGGCATGTGCAGGGGACGTGCAATCTGGAAAAACTAGTGAGAGCGTTGCTGCGCGCCAAGGCAGTGTGAAAGGAATGATCTGATGGCATTTCGATTTGATAAATTTACAATTAAGGCACAGGAAGCCGTTCAGCGTGCAGTGGACCTCGCTGCAGACCGTGGTAATCCTCAGACGACGCCCGTGCATCTGTTATTTGCCCTCCTGTCCGAGCAAGAAGGTATCGTGCGTCCCTTGCTTGAGAAGATTGGTGTTGATCGAGGGCATCTCGAACGAATCATCGAAGCAGAGCTTTCGCATCTCCCAAAGGTTGCTGGAGGAGCACAGCCGCAACCTGATCAGGAACTCATTAAGGTTTTTGAAATCGCAACGTCCGAGTCGGGGACAATGAAAGATGATTTTGTCTCGACTGATCATCTGCTCATCGCGATCTCTAAGTCACCATCCAAGGCACAGAACGTACTCAAGCTTGCAGCGGTAACCGAAAAGGATTTGTTGGCTGGGTTGCAGGCAGTTCGAGGCAGTTCACGTGTCACTGATCAGAGCCCAGAAGAGAAGTTTCAGGCGCTTGAAAAATATGGAATTGATCTGGTTCAGCGGGCGAGTCAGGGAAAATTGGATCCGGTCATAGGCCGAGACTCAGAGATTCGTCGGGTTATTCAAGTGTTGTCGCGACGCACGAAAAACAACCCAGTGCTGATCGGTGAGCCTGGTGTCGGAAAGACAGCCATTGCTGAGGGACTTGCCCTACGGATTGTACAGTCGGACGTTCCGGAGACCTTGCGGAATCGTCGCGTCATCGCTCTGGACCTCGGTGCGCTTATTGCTGGTACAAAATATCGTGGCGAGTTTGAAGACAGACTCAAGGCAATTCTACGTGAGGTCGAAGCAGCGGCAGGCAACGTCATTCTTTTTATTGATGAACTCCATACAGTGATTGGCGCCGGTGCCGCTGAGGGTGGATCTGACGCAGCGAATTTGCTCAAGCCAGCGCTTGCACGCGGTGAGCTGCGATGCATCGGGGCAACAACCCTCGATGAATACCGCAAGCATATTGAGAAAGACGCAGCGCTTGAGCGACGATTTCAGCCGGTGTTTGTAGGCGAGCCTTCTGTCGAAGACACAATTGCAATACTGAGGGGTTTGAAGCCGCGATACGAAGCTCATCACAAGGGTGTGAAAATCAACGACTCAGCACTTGTGGCTGCTGCTGAATTGTCCCATCGATATATTGCAGACCGTTTTCTGCCGGATAAGGCAATCGACCTGATGGACGAAGCAACCAGCCGCATTGCGATGGAGTTGCAAAGTGTTCCAAGTGAAATTGATGAGGTGCAGCGACGCCTTGTGCAGCTCGAGTTGGCTGGGCGGCAGCTTGCTGAAGAGACGGAGTCGCACGCAAAGGACCGACTTGTCGAGATCGAATCTGAGGCCGCAGAACTTCGCCGAAAACTAGCAAGTCTTCGTGAACAGTGGGAGGCAGAAAAATCTGGCGTCGGTAGTGCGCAGGAACTCCGGCAGAAGCTAGATGAGGCACAGCTCGCCTTTGACAAAGTGAATCTGCAAGTGAATGAGCGGCAGTCACTTGGTCAGTCTGTCAGTGAGGAAATGTATCAACAACTCTACGAGCTTGATGTTGTGAAAAAGCAGCTTGCAGACCGTCTTGAACAGGAAGAGGCAGAAAAAGAATCGGCTGAGAAGGTGTCTGCCAAAGAAACGAAGGCAACCAAGCGACTCCTCCGCAGGTCGGTTGGTCCCGAAGAAATTGCAGAAGTCGTGAGCTCATGGACGGGTATTCCTGTTACAAGGCTTGTTGAAACCGAGCGGGCAAAACTACTTGTTCTCGAAGACCGGCTTCATCAGCGCGTTGTTGGTCAGGACGAGGCAGTTGAGGCTGTGAGCAATGCGGTCCGGCGAAGTCGTTCGGGCCTGCAGGACCCCAACCGTCCGATTGGTTCATTTATTTTCTTGGGCCCGACAGGCGTTGGGAAAACAGAATTATGCAAAGCCTTAGCAGAAGTGCTTTTTGACGATGAAAACGCAATGGTGCGAATTGACATGAGTGAATACATGGAGAAGCATACTGTTGCGAGGTTAATTGGTGCACCACCTGGCTATGTTGGCTATGAAGAAGGTGGGCGTTTAACAGAAGCGGTGCGCCGCCGTCCCTACTCAGTTGTGCTGCTCGATGAAATTGAAAAGGCACATCGGGATGTTTTTAATGTGCTGCTTCAGGTGCTTGATGATGGACGGCTCACAGATAGTCTTGGCCATACCGTCGACTTCACCAACACTCTGGTCGTTATGACGAGCAACGTAGGCAGCCAGATGATTCAGGAGATCACAAAAGAAAAGGGTAGTGACGAAGAGATTCGTGAAGCTGTCCAGGAGTCGCTTGCAACACGTTTTCTGCCAGAGTTTCTAAACCGTATCGATGAAACGATTATCTTTCATCCACTTGATGAGCGACACATCCACCGCATTGTTTCTTTCCAGCTGGAACAACTTGTCAAGCAATCGCACAAAGCTGGTATTACACTCCAGTGTAGTGAGGCAGTTGTGGACGAGATTGCTCGTTTGGGGTACGACCCGATGTATGGAGCGAGACCACTGAAACGAGTCATTCAGCAGCAATTGCAGAATGAGTTGGCCAAAGATTTACTTGGTGGTGAGTTTACTGAGGGTGATCAGGTCACTGTGGACTTCAAGCAGGATGAGTTTCTCTTCAGCAAGCAGGCTGACTAAGTTCTAAAAAAACTTTTGTCGCCCTGAGAGAGACTCAGGCATGGACTATGCTTTGCCGTCTTCAATGCCAAGCCGCACAATTAGGTCTTCACATCCTGGAGTCATCTTGCGAAGTTTCTCTGCAATGACTTGTTTTTCACTGGTCGTTGCCTTCGACAATTTGCCTTCGAACTTTGTAACCTTCTTCCGCCGGTGACGTCGGCGTTTGACTTCCTTCATACGATTGCTGATACCACCCATCACGATTCTCCTTGAGTTATTGTGTAATTCCTACTGTAAAGCAGCAAAGTTCGGTCGTCAAAGGTAGCCACTGTGGCTCGGACGCGAAGCGATGTAGACTTTGTGGCTCACATTTCGGTATTCCGGCAGATGTGTCACTCGGACGGGTGGCAGAGCGGTTGAATGCACCGGTCTTGAAAACCGGCAGACGTGAAAGCGTCTCGTGGGTTCAAATCCCACCCCGTCCGCTTATTCAGTTCGGTATAGGTGTTTCATTGTTCCGGAAATCTAGAACGAACTCTCGATTTTAGTGTTCTGTCAGCCTTGTGGATGGAACATGCAGAAAAGAGATTTCCTGAAGACGTCCAAAACTATTCGTGGTCTGTACCCACAGATGTTTTTGGTGTTCTGTCGCCGCGGGCTAGTTCACCAAGCCTGCGTGCAAGAAATTCATGTGAAATGTGAATTGCCTTCTCTCGGTCGCCTGGGTCATAGTCCCAGTACTCCTGGAGTATCACTTCGCACGCTGGGTAATGACTTCCATCATCACCAATCTGCCGCCGCAAGGTGGCGAGCCGAGTCTTTAACTCAGTGACGAGGTCTTTGTTGTTGATGTCGTCGTAGATATTGATCGTTTCATCAGGATCATTGACGAGATCATAGAGTTCCCAGCCCGGTGGTGTGCGGTAGCCTCCATCGTAATTGCAACCATAGTAAAAGATGAGTTTGTGAGTCTTTGTCCGAAGACCAACATGCGCCGGGTTGTCATGATGGGCCATGTGCATCCAGTACCGGTAATAGGTTTCTTTCTTCCAGTCGTCTGGTTCGCGGCCGCTCTCAAGAAGAGGCCAGAACGAACGACCTTGGACGGTGGCCGGTATGGTTGCACCTGCGAATTCAAGCAGCGTAGGCGCAAAGTCAACATTCTCAACGAGTGTGTCAAGCCGTTGACCGGCCTTGATTCGTTTTGGATAGCGGACCATGAGTGGCATGCGCTGGGACTGTTCGAGCATCCACCGTTTGTCCTGATAGTCGTGCTCGCCGAGCATGAAGCCCTGATCAGCTGTGTAGACGATAATCGTGTTTTCTAGTTGGCCAGAGGTCTCGAGGTAGTGAAAAAGGCGACCGATATTGTCATCAATGCCTTTTACGCAGCGAAGAAATTTTCTGAGGTAGGCGTTGTAGGCAAATTTTTTATTTTCATCGTCTGTATAGTCGGCCGGGTCGAAGTTGGTGGGAAATTCTTTAGGGTAACGAGTGGGCAGGTCGCGGAGGTATGACCTTCGAGGATTCCGCCCGCCAATTGACGTACCAATGTGTGGGACAAGTTCATCTTGATCGCCACGGGTGGCGAGTGAGCCGTACCCTGGACTCATTTCCCAAAGAGACGCTGGTGATGGAATGTCAACGTCCGCCAGATACGACTCATATCGTGGTGCATTATCAAAATAGTCGTGTGGTGCCTTGTAATGATGCATTAGAAAAAATGGTTTTGATTGGTCCCATTCATTCTCCATCCAATCAAGAGAGAGATCAGTTATGGCATCCGTGACGTGTTTGCCCTTGAATTGGATCGTATTTTTGCCCCAGGGCTTTGGTCCACGAATTCGGAATTCGGGATCATGATATTTTCCTTGCCCTGGCAGAACACAGTAATGGTCAAAGTCGGCTGGTTCGTTTTTAAGATGCCACTTCCCAATCATGGCTGTCTGGTAACCGGCTTTTCGCATCTGAAGAGGGAGCATTTGTTTGCCGGGTGGGATTCGTCCGCCAAGATCAAAGACACCATTTGTATGATTGTATTGTCCGGTGATCACGCAGGCCCGTGATGGAGAGCAAATAGAGTTCGTGCAAAATGCATTGGAAAACAAGGCGCCCTCATGTGCAATTCGATCGAGGTTGGGTGTTGGTGCGATCTCAGCAAGCCGGCCCTTGTACGCAGAGATTGCGTGAGCAGCATGGTCATCGGACATGATGTAGAGAATATTTGGGCGATCTGCAGCACGTCCAGTTGTCGCAAGCAGAACGATCGAGATGGCAATGCAACGGAGGCAATACATTTGGAAACAGTTCCTATTCTTCGAGAGTTCTGGTTGATGTGTGTCGGAATACCGAAAATTCACGGTCAGCAGAACGTGTGGGTATCTTCGGTCCAACCCCTCGTGAAAGTATATCGAGAGTTTCGGGATGCATGGTAGAAAAGCAAGTCGAGAGGTTCACACGAAGGAAAGTTTTATGGTTCAAAAAAAGCGTCTAGCCCATGTCTTGGGTTTCTCGGAGCTGGTCGCAAGTATTTTATTCTGGATACTTATGAGCCCGAGTTGTGTGAATGCAAAAGATGAAGATTCCAGCGCGGTTCCGCATCCGAATATCATATTGATTTTGGTGGATGATCTCGGTTGGGCTGACCCAGGATTTCACGGCGGTGATGCCAGACTCACGCCGAACATTGACCAACTCGCTCAACAAGGTATGCAACTGAGTCAGTTTTGTATGACGCCAGTATGTGCCACCTCACGCAGCGCATTGTTAACAGGCCGATACCCATTCCGCCAATGGATGGACTGGCGAAGTGAGGATTTCGGTAAACCGGATTACCTTGAACTACTCGATATACCGTTGGCCACACTCCCTGACGGGACACCAACTCGACGAATCCACGGGCTCAACCCATGTGAACGAACGCTCGCTGACGCTCTGAAAGAGGCTGGTTATACAACCGCCATGATCGGGAAGTGGCATCTGGGCGAATGGCTGCCGGAACATCTTCCGTTAGCGCGTGGATTCGATCATCAATATGGTCATTACGGCTGGGGTATCGATTACAACAAATACCTCATTCCGCATAATGCCCCACAGCCGTTGTGCGTCTTTGATTGGCACCGTGATCAGCAGCCAGTACTGGAAACGGGCTATTCAACGGATCTAATTGCTGAGGAAGCCATTCGACTCATGACGGTTCATGCGGACAAAGCAAAACCTTTTTTTCATTACGTAGCATTTAATGCAATTCACGGACCTCTCGAGGAGATTCCACGGCACCGTGATATCTTCGATAAGCGGAGTGCAGCTATTAAGTGCCTAGATGATGCCATTGGTCGCATGATGAAAGCGGTTGACCAGCTAGGCATTGCAGAGAAGACACTGGTTCTCTTTACAAATGATAATGGCGGACTTACCGAAGAGGTCAACCGCCCCTGGCGAGGAACAAAAAATACGACCTTCGAAGGTGGTATACGTGTTCCTTGTGTGCTTCGGTGGCCCGGAGTCATCATGCCAGCATCAAGGTGTAACGAACTTATGCATGTCACGGATCTTTTTCCAACACTCGTTGCCATTGGGGGTGGTTCGACAAACAATTCTCTGGCACTCGATGGATGGGATATGAGCCCTGTTGTTCTTGAAGGGAAGAAGAGCCCGCGGACGGAGATCCTCATCGAGGCCACTGGAAGTGTACGGCTTCCTTCGATACGAAGTGGTCAGTGGAAACTTATTGGTGACGCACTTTATGATTTGGAACGTGATCCTAGGGAACAAGACGATGTGTCAGAGGCACATTCTGAAATTGTGATAGAGCTGCGGAATAGAATTCTCGCACTGTCGGCTGAGCGACCTCCGCTCGGAGAACTTTCTCAAGTAATGGAACCTGCTCTTCCATATGTCTATGGTCAGACCGAAAACGTCGCTGTTCCAGAAAAAATACGATCCCATGTTGAAAAGGCGCGGCACGGTCAGCAGCAGATATGGGAGCCAGGAACGTACCCGTGGCCTGCCCCCCCTCAAAATGGCCAGATTACGTATGAGGGTGATGGTCGGTAGTATTGTCAGCGGCGAGGGGTGGAGAAGTGTTTGCTACATGTGATGGGGTTTTTGGCAGTTCAACGTGTTGTGTGTGGGCATGTCGCAGAGATCGTTAACGTTTATTGCGGGTGCGGAGTCTACGTATGACAAAAGAGGTTTTTTCAGGGCACATGGCAGACGACGATTTCGCTGAAATTCTTGCTTCTGAGCAAAATCGACTGCGTCGAGTTATCCGGTCTGTCGTTTTATGTGGTGCAACAAGCGTAGACATCCTTCAGCGTGCAAACCTTATCGCCTGGGAAAAACGGACTGACTTCGAAGAGGGAACGAATTTCCGCAGATGGATCAATGCAATCGTAAGGTATGAAATGCTCGCTCATCGTCGAGACCAGGCTCGAAAAAAGGAAACCATGCTTTCCAGAGAAACTGAAGAACTGTTGTTTGTTACCGATGATGGTTGTGAAGGTGATTTGGAGACCGAGGCCCAAGCACTTAGAGACTGCCTCAAGGCATTGCGTGAACAAGATCGGTCGTTGTTGAAGGAGCGGTATTCGGGTGAGGAGACATTGCGAGCATATGCAGAGAAAACCGGTCGGTCTGAGGCGGGGTTGCGAGTGACATTACATCGGCTACGGCAAGCACTCAAAAAATGTGTGGAATCTCGAATGAGCAAAGAACACACCAGCTAACAATTGTTTTTTTCATGTGAATAGAACTGGAATGAGACAATGGCAGAAAAACGAATAATTCGACAGAAGCAAGGGTTTGAGGACCTTGCTGTGAATGCACTCGAGGGTCTCGCGGGTGCAGATGAGGTGCATGCTCTTGAAGAGTTGCTAAAAGAGAGTGAGAAGGAGAGGAAGAGATATCTTGGGTTCGCAGCATTTGAATGTGCCCTGGAAGACGCCTTAAAGGGCGATGCTTCCACAGGGGCTATTGTTTGTCGTTCAGACGAGTCGTCGTCTCCACGGCGTGAGGCAAACAGGAAGACAGGAGGGCTGTGGCCCGCTCGAAGTGTGCAGGCGTTCATGGTCACGATGGCGCTGGTCGTCGTGCTGGTTGTCGTGTTCAATCGGGGCCTAGGACCGAAGCAGGGAGACTCTGGTTCAGGGACCGCACCGCTACCAAAGGGATTTGCGGTTGTTGCCAGTCAGACAGATGTTGATTGGGAGACATCGGCTGTGTCGTCAGGTGATGTGTTACCGCGTGGAATCCATTACATCGAGTCGGGGGTTGTCCATCTTGAACTTTACAGTGGTGTTCAACTTGTGGTTGAAGGTGAAGCCGAGTTTAGTATCGAGTCTCCACTGGTTGTAACGCTGAACAAGGGTGCGGTGCGTGCCTATGTTCCTGACGTTGCGCATGGTTTTCGCGTTGTAACAAAAGCGGGAAAAATTATCGACTACGGTACAGAGTTCAGTGTGCGGGTGAGCGGAGATACTACCGACTTTACCGTTCTTGATGGTGAGGTCGGCCTTCTGCAGGATGAGCGACCAGAGATACGGTTTACTCGCGGGGATTCTCTACGCGTGCGGAGTGCGCTAGGGAAACCGGAAGTACTAAAAAATCCAATCCGTGTAATGAGTTCTTCAACTGCATCGCTTGAGGCTCAGCAGAGCCTGTCAATACAGGAAGCTCGTTGGGAGACATCGCTTCAGGAATGGTTACGTGATCCTCGGCTTGTGGCCTGTTACCGCGGCCCGAGTGAAAAGCAAAGCCGCGTGCTCGAAAACCTTGCTGACGGTGGAGTCACGGCGACACAAGCGGCAGTCGTTGGAGCAACTGCTTGCGTTAATCGATGGGGGCAGGAGGGTCGAGCTTTTGATTACACACGTTTCGGAAGTCGTTCGCGAGTGGCTCTACCAGAAACGATGGATGATATTTCGTTTGTTTGTTGGTTGAAAATAAATAGCTTGAATAACCTTTTTAATTCCATTTTTCTGACAGATGGGCACGAAGAGGGTGAGCCACACTGGCAAATTCTTCGAGACGGACGGATTTTTTTCTCTGTGAAGCATCCGCATCGTAAGGGAACAAGTTGGCAGCAGATGGTGTTTTATTCGCCACCGATATGGCGGGATGAAATGAGCGGGGACTGGAATATGCTGGCGGTGACCTACGACCGGAAGGCAGGCAAAGTAGCCCATTATTTCAATGGAAAGCAGATTAGCCTGGAGTTGATACCGGACCATGCAAGAGTGTCCCGTATAAATATAAGTGCCGCTTCTATCGCCAACTGGGCGGAACCAAATCCACTGTATCGGACAGATGAGGAGTTTACATGTCGAAACCTCAATGGATCAGTCGATGAGGTATTTATTTTTGATGGTGTGCTAGGTG
>JADHSL010000073.1 GCA_016776925.1 Pirellulales bacterium
TCGAACGAAGCCCACTGGGGCAGTACCTTTTGGCTCACTGGTGCCAATCGCTACTCAGTCGCTGGCCAGAATATGGCCAACAGCATCTCTGCCGATCAGGTTGTCGCGCAGCACCTTGGACAAGACACTCGATACTCTTCAATCCAATTGAATAGCTCCGCCCTCGAAGGGCACGGCCCCGGACTGTCGTTGGCATGGGATGCTCGTGGTAAGCCCAAGGCTGGTAGTAATGATCCCGTTCAGGTTTTTCATAAACTATTTTCAGCAGATGACATGCCTCTTGAACAACGACAGGCAGCTATCGCCCAGAAGCGCAGTGTTCTTGATACTGTGGTGAGTGAAGCCAAGCGAGTGCAGTTCGGCCTCTCTCGCAAAGATTCAGAAAAGCTCGAAGAATATTTTCAAGGCATCCGTGATATTGAGACGCGTCTGAGTAAAGACGAAGCATGGCTCGAGGTCCCAAAAGCGAAAGCCCCTCTTGGCGAGCCGGAACCCGGTCTCAAGGGGAAAGCTGAGATTGAGCTTATGCAGGATCTCATTGTTGCTGCGCTGCAGACCGACACGACTCGATCGCTGACTTACCGTATGCCTGGTCAAAGCCTCTTGCAGAGTCTCGATGTCAAACCCAGTTCACACAATGTGAGCCATTACTCACCTGGCGAGCGTATGGAAGCGTCCAAGTTACGAGATAAAACGCACAGCGAACTCCTCGCGAGGCTGATTGATAAACTGAAGGCTACGAAAGAAAAAGATGGGTCGAGTCTCTTCGACCATACCGCGGTGGCTTTCGGGTCCAATATTAGTTCCATCCATTACCTCACCAACTGCCCAACAGTGATCACCGGCGGTGGTGCCAACTTGAAACTTGGCCAGCATCTTGTTGTTGAGGAAGACACACCGTTATGCAATGTGTGGCTGACGATGCTGCAAGGGATGGGCATCAATACCGATCAACATGGTGATAGTACCGGCGTTGTGAAAGAGCTTCAATCGTAAGTATCGCAACGGTTTGGTGTTGTGCGGTGTGTTGGATGTGTAGGAATCCCCTCCCAACAAGGCTGCACGAAACGCCAGTACCTACAACTTAAGAATCAATCATGAACCGTTTTTCATCCTCAGTCTGCCTGATCGTGTTGTGGCTTTGTTCTTCGTCCCATGCGGCAACGTCCGAAGTTCATTTTCCGCAAGAACATCAGGCGTTCTTCAAGAAGCATTGCCTTGACTGCCATGACTCTGCAACACAGGAGGGTGGCGTTGATTTAGAAACACTTTCTTTCACCATTGCCACTATTGAGCAGGCGGAACGCTGGCAGAAAGTGCTGAACGTATTGAACTCGGGTGAAATGCCTCCCGAGGATTCCGAGCAACCAGACGGGTCTGGAAAAGCAGATTTTCTTGATGAACTCGCACAGACGATGGTCTCGGCTCGACGAAGTTTGGCTGACTCAGGTGGCCGAATCACCATGCGACGACTGAATCGTCGAGAGTATCAAAATACGATCGAGCAACTTTTGGGTTTGAAGGTCGACGTGTCTTCTCTTCCTGCTGACGGTGGCTCAGGTACCTTTGATACCGTAGGTTCCTCTCAGTTCATCTCGAGTGATCAGATCGAGCAGTACCTGAAGCTTGGGCGTAATGCTTTAGACGAAGCCTTTGAGCGACAAGCTACCCGCCAACAGCCAGCAAAAACATTTCGCGTTGAGCCAGAGAATACAGTCAATGTCCTGAGTCGTAAAAAAATTGCTGAGCAGGAGGAAATGTATCAGCGGTACCTCCTCTGGAAAGCAGAGGTTGATAAAGCAGCCCTTCTTCCAGAGAACGAAAAGCTGCTCGCGCAGCTTCGTGAGAAATACAATCTCGACGACCTTACCAACAGCATCAGGCTCTATCAAAATACCGGGCTGCTCAAAGGTGCTCCGGATGCAACAAAGTTTGGGTTTAGAGATGGCAATAAGGCCTCCTTTTCATACCAAGGTGGCTACGACCGCACTCAAGCCTACATGAAGCAGTATCTCGAGTTTCCAAACAGTAATCGGGGTACGTATCTGAAACTTGCCTGGGGTATTCAGCGTATCGATGTTGTGCCTGACCCCAAAGACGTTCCGCCTGGAAAGTACAAGTTGAGAATCCGTGCGGGTGTCATTGAGGGGTCTGATCCTTCTCGTCACTTTATCGAGATTGGTCATCCGCAGCGTGTAAACGGAGTCCTTGCTGGTTTCTCGGGCAAGCCACTCGCGGGTCTTCAGGTACTCGGCACGGAGGATAATCCTGAAATCATTGAAACAACTCTGGTGATCGGCTCGAACACACCACGTGAGTTTGGCATTCAGGAACGCCGGCCCGAGAGTAGTAAGAAGATGCTCTCAAGGGAATTTTACAGCTACAAGCGGGAAAACGGGTACGGTACCCCGCCTGCCATCTGGGTCGATTGGATTGAACTCGAGGGCCCTGTCACAGAATCAGCGGTGACGAAGTCAGCAATCACTCGTGTCGAGCCGGAGAACACCATCAATGGAAAAAACCGGGAAATTATCACGAGACTGGAAGACACCTACAATGAGAAATGGCTCCCCTGGAAAAAAGGGGTCGACAAGGCGGCTGAATCGCCAGAGAACGAAGACATTGTGGCCGCCCTTCGCAAACAGCACCCCGATTATGATTCCGATCCTGTCCTCAAGTATAAGAAGGCTGGTCTTCTGAAAGGAGCACCCGATCCTCGGGACTATGGCGGAAGCGACCCAATCAATGCCGTTGCCGCCTTATACAGCCCCTACCGGCGATATCACAGCTACATGAAGCACTACGCCGAGCTTCCTCACAACGATCGGGGTGCCTACCTGCAACTTTCAAGGGGAATTCAACGCTTTGACATTCACCCCGATCCAAAAGACGTTCCCTCGGGCAACTACAAGCTTAGGGTTCGCCTCGGCGCGGTCGAAGGCTCCGATTCTTCCCGCCATTTCGTCGAGATCGGTCATCCCCAAAAACTCAATGGAACCTCACCCGGCTTTGCCAAACTGCTCAGCACGCAACCGATATCCGGCACCATTGAGAACCCGGAGATCATTGAGGTCAATATCGAATTCGGGGAAAGCACTCCGCGCGTAGTCGGCATCCAGGAACGCCAGCCCAAGTCGGAAAAACTTGTCAGAGAAGATTTTGACCGCCATAAGCAAAAGAATGGATACGGCACTCCGCCCGCCATCTGGGTCGACTGGATGGAACTGGAAGGACCGATCACTGAGGCCGCGGCGACAGAATCCAAAATCGTTCGCGTCGAGCCAGAGAAGACGATCAATCCCGCGAACGAAAAAGAAATCATGCAGATCGAAGATGCCTACACTCGATTCACCCGCTGGCAGAAGGGCGTCGACAAGGTGGCAGTGACTCCCGAGAACCGGGCGAGGATGGCGAAATTTCGCAAAACGGAACCTAAGTCCGCGCACCCCATCTGGTCTTATGGCTTTGCCGACCGGCTGGAGGGGACTCCCGATCCCAAAGACTTCGGCTTCCGCGACTCGCAGAAAGCAGCCGCCAGCCATCCAGAGAATGATCGCGCCAACCTGGCCTATCACAAACACTACGCAGCCCTGCCACATCGAGATCGCGGCACTTACTTGAAGGTCGCCCACGGAACCGGTCGCATCATCGTCTCACCAAAGAAACTCCCCGCCGGAAACTACGTCATGCGAGTCCGTGTGGGAGCCGTTGAGGGCACCCCCCCTGCGCGACGTTTTATCCAGGTGGGGCATCCTCAGCGCCTAATCGAGAGCAGAAACTGGGGACTCGAGGGACCGGCCATCAGCACTCATCAAGTCACCGGAACCATCGACAATCCCGAAACGATAGAAATCCCCCTTGAGGTCACCTCCGATACGATTCGCGAGTTCGCCGTGCAGGAAAAGCAGCCCAACAACGGAAACCTCAAAGCACTTTGGGATGCGCACAACAAGCTCAAGGCTCAAAACGGCTATGGCCACCCACCAGCCATCTGGATTGACTGGGTAGAACTGGAAGGCCCTCTTAGCAGTTCCCGCAAACAATGGAAGCAACGACGCGAAGTTGAATTACATGCAAACGCGAAGGTCGGTGGAACGTACAACGGCTACTTCAAAGGTGGGTATGAAAAGGGCAAGGCATTTCTAGATACCGGCACGCCGCAGAAGGGTATCGTTGACGAATGGGAAGCTAATTTTCGCATCCGTCAGTTTGAGGAGAAAGGTCCGGCCTACCTGTGTTACCTTGATGATCCGCTGACTCAGGCGGGATCATTTTTGACTATTTCCGAAGTCAATAAGGAAGAGTACATCGCACTTCCTCCAGAGCATCCGTCTGGCTGGAAAAAAACTGACCATATAGTTGAGTCGCTGCCACCTGGTACCTACAAACTCCGATGCCGAATTGGTGCAGTTGAGGGTGCTTCAGCTGAACGACACTTTGTGGACCTTGGTACCGTTCCTGATAAAGAGCATTTTGATCGCCTTGCAACATTTCAGATTACTGGTTCAACGGACGAGCCAGAGATTATTGAACTGCTAGTCCAACTCACCAAGGATAGTCCTCGCAAATTTGCACTCCGTGAAAAACGTGATGTGAAGGCAGATGTTGATCGTGACCGCGAGGCGAGGAAGGAAAATGGAGTCGGCATCAAGCCTGCTCTTTGGATCGACTGGGTTGAGTGGGAAGGGCCGCTGGATGCGTCCAATGAATCTGGTAGGAAGAATTGGTTGATCACCGAAGCCGACGAGCCAGAAGAATCTTTGCGGGCTCAGAAAATGATTAAGCAGTTCGCGTTGGAGGCTTTTCGGGGTGTTGAACCAGAAGCCGAATACATTGATCGGCTCACTGGTCTCTTTGTCATTCGTCGTGAAGCAGGTGATTCGTTTGATACGGCCATCCGCTTGCCGCTTAGCATTGTTCTTGCTTCACCAGGATTTCTCTACTTGAGCGAACCAAACAATGCGGATGACCGAAGACAGCTCACTGATCGTGAGCTTGCCGTTCGTTTAGCGTATTTCCTTTGGAGTGCTCCCCCCGATCATGAACTTCTTGAATTAGCCCAACAACAGCAATTGAGTCAGCCTGAAATGCTTCGTCAGCAAGTCGATCGAATGATTGCTGATGAGCGTTCGGATGAATTTGTGTCCGGGTTTGTGCACCAATGGCTGGATATGGAACGCCTCGATTTCTTTCAGTTTGATACCAGGCTCTATCGCGACTTCGACGAAAGTACTCGCGCTGCTGCTCGCGAAGAAGTCTATCAGTCGTTCGCTCACCTTTTGCGTGGCGGTGAGGATGGCCGTATCAGTCAATTGCTGAAGAGTGAAACTGTCTTTATTAACGGCCTGCTTGCAAACTACTACGGCATAGAAGGTGTCACAGGGGACGAATTTCAAGAAGTCAGTCTTCCTGAAGGCTCTCCTCGGGGTGGCCTGCTTGGTATGGCTGCTATTCATGCGATGGGAAGTGATGGAGTGGTAAGCAGCCCGGTTGAGCGAGGCGCCTGGGTGCTTCGTCATCTACTCCACGACCCACCACCGCCGGCACCTCCGAATGTTCCCCAGATTTCTCGTCTGCAAGGTGAGATTCTCACGACGCGTGAACGATTACGTGTGCATCAGGAAGAAGCCCAATGCGCGAGCTGCCACCGGAAGATCGATCCGATCGGTCTTGGTCTTGAGAACTTTAATGCTGCGGGCAAGTGGCGAACCACAGACAGCTACCAGGCACGTGACAAGCGAGGTCGTGGCGTTGGAAAGAAAAAGACGTGGGACGTTGATCCCTCGGGTGCAATCTATAATGGGCCGTCCTTCGCCGACTATTTTGAATTACGAGACATTGTCGTCAGTCGTCAGGATGATTTTGCTCGTGGTTTTACTGAGCATCTCATTGAGTATGCTCTTGGCCGGCCATTCGGCTTTACTGACGAAGACTTTGCAGAGGAAGTGGTTCAGGCTGCAAAAATAAAAGATTATGCAGTGAGCGAGTTCGTTCATGCTGTTGTTCAAAGCAAGGCATTTCATTCCAAATGATAAAAAGGGGTATGTCGTGATGGGTGTCCAAAAGGTTTTTTTTGCAGTGTTGTCTGTCGTCGTGCTTGCCTCGAATCTTCTCGCTGTCGATCCACCCCCGATTGATTCGCATCTGTTTCAGTCTGGTGAACTCATCTACACAGACGGGTTTGACGGCCCATTGAACAAAAAATGGTGGCAGACACGAACCAAGAATTGGGAAGTTGTCGACGGTTTATTAATCGGTGCCCCGGACTACGAAAATGCGGCAGAAGCTGAGAAGGCGCTGAAGCGTGATCACCATCTCGGGCTGTCGCCTGTTATTCGACTCGATAATCTGCCGCCAAAATTCGTTGTTCGTATGCGGGTGAAGTTTGAAGGAAAGGAGTTTCAGGTAGGTCGACCAAAGTTTGATATTGGCCACCACATCAACACAGTGAGTTTTACAGACAATGGTTATGCCGTAAAACTCCACGGAGGGGAACAGTTCTCAGGAAAAGCCCCCGACGTCAAACTCAATGAATGGCTTGATGTTGCACTTGAATTCCAAGAGGGCGAACTCTGGATTGAGGTCAATGGAAAAGGCCAGCTCATCAAGCATGAGCAGGTCTCTCTTGAGGGACGGAGTGAATTGACTTTCAAAACCTTCGCCAATGCACCAAACAGAATCATGTTTGATTCTGTAAGCCTTTGGAAAGCCAACTAGGTTTGCATTGAGAATTAATTCTTCTTCACGTCATAACAGAGCAGGATGTCCTGATCACGAAGATAGAGCTTTCCATTCGCGACGACCGGGTGAGGCCAGGCTTTTTCCTCACTTCGGTCAGGCTGATCAAAACGACTCTTTTCAACAAGTTCTGTTGGCGTGGCCTCAATGAGAGCGACTGGACCAGCTTCACTCCGCAAATAAAGATGGCCATCGGCATACACGGTTGCTCCCTTGCCCGCGCTGCGTCCGGCGTAGGCGAGTTCACCACTGTCAAGATCGAGACAGCGGAATGTGCCGCCGCTTGATCCGTAGATATGGCCGTCAAGAAACACGACTCCACCATGATGATTCATGATTTCTTTGTTGGCGTAAAGCTGCTCAGTCTGCCAGTTCGTGCCGTCGTTTGTGATTCTGAAAGCATTGCATCCAATACCGTA
Source organism: Pirellulales bacterium (assembly GCA_016776925.1). Classification (GTDB taxonomy): domain Bacteria; phylum Planctomycetota; class Planctomycetia; order Pirellulales; family UBA1268; genus UBA1268. The sequence goes on from JADHSL010000073.1 coordinate 7,158, forward strand.
ACCTGATGTGACAAATACAGTGTTCCCTTGAACAATGGGCGTTGAAATAACTGCTGTCTTACCCTCCCGGTCCGCTTGCCAAAGAACCGTCCCAGAAACTGGTTCAATGCCTGCAACACTTTTTCCGGTGAGCTGAATGTACTGTCGAGTGCCATCAATCGTTGCAGTGATCACAGATGAATAGCCAGCAGGATCGGTCCAGCCCTCCGTCTGCCAAAGCTTATTTCCGGACTTTCTGTCGAGGGCGAGCAATGTGCCGTTAGAACCACCGGGAGTACAGATCACCCGGTCATCATCAACAAGTGGAGACTCACTGTACTTCCACCCGGACATCATTTTCCCGCCATATTGATCAACAAGATTCACCGACCATTTTGTTTCGCCGCTTTCTGCATCCAGGCAAACAAGGTCTGCGTACTGGTTTAAAACGAAAACATCGCCGCCATCAATAGTTGGTGTGCCACGGGGGCCAGGGTACCGCTTATGGCCACCGGCTTCACCGATCCGAGTTTGCCAGATAGGTAAACCGTCAGCTTCATTGAGAACAATCACATAACTTCCATCATCAAGATCACCCATTGTGAAGATGCGACCGTTGGCTAGAGCGATACTCGAATATCCTCCGCCGACCCCCGTTGCCTTCCAGGTAAGGGGTGGGCCATCCTCTGGCCAGGTATCAAGTAGCCCTGTCTCTTGTGATTTTGCATCACGGTTTGGGCCGCGCCACTGCGCCCAGTCGCTCGCATCGGCGGTATGAGAAATAGAGACTAGAAGAAGTGCGCTGATTGCCAGCGAAGGCATGCGTTGTATTTTCATAGAAATCCCCTTTATGGAAATAATCGTAATTTATATAGGGCGGTCGTGTCCTTATTTTTCACAAAATAAAGTATCTTATTCCAGTTTCTCCTTGATTTTTCGTACGTATGGTTTTTATGACGAAACAAAAGGCGTCATCCAAAGTTCAATACAATATCGTGATTTTCCAATGTCTTGTCTCTGGGGTTTTAATGACATTATGAAGAAACTGTCTGTTTTGATTCCGATAATTATTTTCTGTTGTCTTCTGTCCGATATGAATTTCCTGAAAGGAGAAGACGCATTTGCAGATAAGATTCTTCGATTCTTTCCTCAGGCTGATACCAATAAAGATGGGGTGCTCTCGGATGAAGAAGAGGCTGCCGTAAGCCGGCGTGCGATCCAGCGGTACCCCAAAGCTGATGTTGATGGCGATGGCTCACTTTCAGATAAGGAAAAAGAGCAGTTGTTGAAGCGAGTCGTTGCGCTGCGAAAACGGATGAATGACACAAGCCCGCCGACTGGTGGATTTTTCGGTAATGGAAAGTCAAAGTCTGGGCGAAAGCCAAGCTTTGAGAATGTGAAGTATGGAGAAGACGACCGAAATATTTTTGATATCTGGCTTGTTGAGTCCGAGGAACCAACGCCACTGGCCGTCTACATTCATGGTGGTGGCTTTAAGAGTGGTAGCAAGGAAAAGCTGAAGTCCGAAAAGTTGAATGCGTTACTCGACGCAGGAATTTCTGTCGCAGCTATCAACTATCGTTTTGTCACAACAGACCCTTTGCCAACCGCTCATCATGATGCAAGGCGAGCCATTCAATTTATGCGTTCAAAGGCAGATGAGTGGAATATTGATTCGAAGCGGGTTGCAGCTTTTGGTGGTTCTGCCGGCGCCCAGATCTGCATGTGGCTTGCTTACAATGATGATATGGCTGACACCACCAGTGATGATCCCGTTGAACGAGAGTCAACGCGACTGCTGTGTGTAGCCACAGCAGGTGGTCAGACATCATCAGAAGGAGAATTTTACATCGAGAACATTCTGCCACTCTTGGGTGAGGATGTTCCTGTTGAAGTACTTGTAAAGTCTTTCAATGGTGAGAATGATCCAGAGAAGATTCGTATGAAAATGTGGGGTGCAGATACCCTTGAAGAAGTGGATGAAACGACCAAGCAATGTTCGGCACTCCGCCTCATATCACCTGATGATCCACCAATTTTTATGAGCTACGGGATGTCACCAGATGCGAAGAAGCCCAGTGGTGATAAGGACCGTGTGAGAGGGTGGCTCATTCATCACGTGGTTTTTGGAACAAAGCTCAAGGAAAAGGCTGACGAACTTGGTGTTGAGGCGGACCTGTCCTACCCAGGTTCAGGTTCAAAGTATTCGTCGGATGTTGCCTTTTTACGTGACAAGTTGCTTGAGGGAAAATGAGTCAAAATCATAGGCATGAAGGCATGCCGCAGAAACGGCAGTGGTGATCGCCGGTGTACAATTTTGAAGTGATACGACATTTCTGGTAGTAACCAAAAAATGGTTCCATCGTCCATATATGGCAGAAAAGATACGCGGCTTTTAGGGAATGAAGTGTGAAGAGTTTTGTCTTAACAAAACGTATATCATTTTTGAGTGTGCTTGTTCTGGTTGGAGCAAGCCTTTTTGGTATGCGTTGCTTTGCTGCCACACCGAATATTCTCTTCATTGTTTCAGACGATCATGGCTGGGGAGACTTGCCGTCCAACTGGGACAATACTGAAGTACGTCTTCCAACGTTGGATGCTCTGGCACGTAGTGGCGTACAGTTTCCGAATTACCACACTGTTCCGCTTTGTGGTCCTTCTCGGGCATGCATGTTTACCGGACAGTACTCAACTGAAAACGGCATGTGGCGTGGCCCCGGTAGTCAGCCGCTCGGGTCACCCGGGTACCGGGGAATTAAACGTGATGTGAAGATGCTGTCGCAGTATCTTTCGGAGGCTGGGTATGCAACGGGAGCCTTTGGGAAATGGCATCTTGGTTCTCTTGAGGGCGAAGTTCCAAATGATCGTGGGTTCGATGAGTTTCATGGTTTTCTAGGTGGCGCGCACCCATATTGGATTGCTGGATCTCGTTCCAAAATCATGCACAATCGTGAACACGATCCTCTCGCAAAGGGGCATGCCACCGAGTTGTTCACCCAATGGGCAGAAGACTTCATTCGAGAGAATGCCGGTAAAGAATCTCCTTTCTTCTGTTATCTGGCCTACAACGCCGTCCATGGCCCACTCCGTGTTGAGAAGTCAAAACCAGCCTCTGCACCAGAGGCCTGGGTGAAAAAAGCTCTCGATCGTGGGGTGAGTTTTCTGCGGAGTGACTATGTTGCGATTCTCGAACACATGGACCACAACATTGGTCAACTGGTCAGTGTGTTAGATGAGCTTGGTGTTGCTGAAAATACGCTCATCGTTTTCGTCAGTGATAACGGCGGCTGCACCATGGAGGAAGGTGCTGCAGGCGGAAGGTTTCCCGGCAACAATGGTCCATTACGGGGAGGGAAGGCCACGACCTATCAGGGTGGGCTTAATGTTCCTTTTCTTGTGAATTGGAAAGGCAAAATCCCTCAGGGTGGCCTCGTGTCTGATAGTCACGTAATGCACTGTGATATCTTTTCTTCATTATTGGATGCGGCTGGTCTCACTGTTCCTGAAAGCAATGGAAAGAATCCCCTTCGAGGGATGTCTCTTTTACGTCACATGCTTTCCGATGGAAAAACGTTAGTTCCAGAGCGGACCATGATCTTTGAACTATGGGGGAATATTGGTGTTCGAAGGGGCGACTATAAGTTGTGGGCCAGTGTAGGACGTGATTATTCTCCAGATTGGGATGCTCTGGCGGCTGAAATTTCCCAAAAAGATCTCGAGCTCTTTGATCTACAGTGTGATGTTGCTGAAACGAATGACCTGCGGACAGAATACCCTGAGATGTATGCATCACTGAAGGCAGAGTTACTCGATCATTTGTCCGCTATTAACGCAGACTATCCTTCAGTTGTTCTGTCAGATGTCAAAAGCAAGGCGATGCCAAGGCAACAAAAGCGGTCAAAGACTATCCCGCCAAAGGAAAGGTTGTCAGAAAAATTTTTTCAGGCCCGTGACCGCAACAGTGATGGTGGAATCACGCTTGAGGAATTCATTGGCAACCCTGTTGGCCGGAATGTTGCAGCACTGACCAAACGCTTCCAGCAATTTGATGCGAATGGCGATGGCACACTTGGTATTGATGAATTAAAGAGCAACTAGGACGACTTGGTTGGAGTAGGTAGGCAGCATGCGGGCGTATCATTTTTTGGTCACAGTTACGATGGCTTGCAGTTGTGGTTTCTGTTCCATTGGTCTTGGCCAGGAAGGTGCCTTGCCAGTAACGACAGATCTACATGCTCATGGGTTGAATCAGCAGCAGCTTGATTCACTCGCTGGTGTCTTGCAGCAAGCTGTTGACCAGCAGGCCATCGCGGGGTGTTCGTTTTTGATTGCGCATCAGGGAGAGGTCGTTTTCCGAGAGGCATTTGGGTTTGCAGATATTGAATCGGAGCGAGCCTTCACTACGAATGAATTGGTTCCAATCGCTTCTGTCTCGAAACCGGTTCTCGCCAGTGTTGTTATGGCTCTTGTTGATCAGGGGAAGCTCACGCTGGACGATCCGGTTGAAAAGTATTTGCCTGAGTTTAAGGACATGAAAGTGAAGGGGGGGAAGCCTCTTACTCGCCGGATGACGATTCGGCACGTTCTTTCGCACACAGCAGGCTTCTGGGGAAACAAGGGAATCAGTGCTGAAAAGCTTGATCTGATACGCAACTTTCAGCGACCACTTGGTGAAGCTGTCAGTCGTATGGCGACGTATGAACTTGAGTGCCAGCCAGGAAAAAAGTTCATCTACTCGGGCTCCGGGTTTTGTGTTGCAGGACGAATTGCAGAAGTTGTGCTTGATCAATCACTTGAGGATATTGCTCAGGAGGTGCTATTTCAGCCCCTGGGCTTCAGTCGTACGACGTACTTACCGTCAAAAGAAATTCGAAAGGCTGTGCCGACGGCCTACAGCAGACAAAGCCGTGGTGTGCTGGAAAGACAACCATCCCGCACAGGTGGAGAGCTTCGTTTTATTCTGCCTGGTGGATCACTCTTTACGACACTCGATGAACTGGCAGCATTCGGAGTTATGCACCTTGAAAATGGTGTGTGTCATGACAAACAGGTGCTTTCAAGGGAATCGATTGATGAGATGCGGACATTGCAGTTGCCACAGAAGGTGACGCTAAGGTACGGGCTTGGTTGGAACTGTGATGACATCGATAATCAAGATTTGGCAGATCGTGTGTTTCACGGTGGTGCGATGGGAGCCTATCTTGTCGTTGATCGGAAGCGGCAGCTGGTAGGTGCATTCCTCATCCATCAGCCGGGGCAAGAGGTTGCGGGGTTGAGAAATAATCTTTCGCAGCATGTTGGTAAACTCTTTGCACCATCTGAGTGATGTTTTGGTTCAACGATTTGAGACCGCGGGTTTTCATAATCACAACTGGTCGATGAAAGAGTGGGGGAATTTTCATGAAGATTTTTGTTGGTTTGCTCCTCGGGCTTTGGATATCACCGTTGATGGCTGCTGATCAACCAAACATTCTCTTTATTATCGCCGACGATGCCTCACGGGATAGTTTTGGTGCATATGGATGTCAGTATGTGAAGACGCCTGGTTTTGATCGCATTGCCAGAGAGGGTGTGCTTTTTACGCAGGCATATAACTGCAATCCAAAGTGTGCCCCAGCACGGGCTTGCCTGCTGACGGGTCGTTACTCATGGCAGTTGGAAGAAGCTTGTAATCACAATCCCTTTCTGTCTGAAAAGTGGAAGTTTTATCCGTATCTACTGGAGCAACATGGCTATTCGATTGGGTTCACCGGTAAAGGGTGGGGGCCGGGCATCTGGAATGCCGAGGATGCTGGGAAAAGTCGGAAAGCAGATAACCCAGCAGGACATCCATGGAATCAACTCCAGAAGAAGCCGCCGTATAAAGGGATTAATAGTATTGATTATGCAGCGAACTTTGAAGCATTTTTAAAGGCAACACCCGACGACAAGCCGTTTTGTTTTTGGCTTGGAACAAAGGAACCGCACCGAGGGTATGGGTTAGATAATTGGAAACTAGACGGTCGAGATCTCGCTGATGTCGTTGTTCCTGA
>JADHSL010000074.1 GCA_016776925.1 Pirellulales bacterium
GGTTCGAATCCCTCCGGGCGTACTGCTTCCACCTGCAGCACCTCTATAAGAGGACGATCTGAAGCCTGCTATAAAATCACTCAGGCATTGCTCTTACTTGAAGCTCATTCTTCATCGAGTCCGTCAAGAACAGTTTTAAGACGGCCCTCAGTGTCAAAGAATTCAATTCTTCCCAAGGCCTCGTCTGGCCGTGTCCCTATAGCCACAGTGTTTTCGCCGGCTGCATCCTTCACTTCTATGCGGCCCCCACCACCATCTACCACTCGGCCCATGTGTAACAACACGGTTCCATCATCAGATTCAATAAGAATCTCACGGCACCGAACCGTAGAAGATGAGAGCAATTCGGTTCGTATTTCCAACTGTGACTCTTCCCCCGGACGCATTGCCAGTCCGATTGCAAGAAGGAGAAGCGGGTACACCGTCCAACGTTCGCGGCTTGTCATGATTTCCTCTGTGTTCAGACTACGTACTCAATCACCATGAATTTTTCGTAACCGTCCAGACAGCCTGAGAATGAGTTGAACTCGCTCAAAGACATCGAGCCAGTCGCCCACTACTGCCTGAAGAGATTCGTTGCTCTGAGGAACAATTCCTGTTGAGCAACTCAACCCTGCGTGTTGGGCCATTGCAAGTCGATAGGCTGACAGAGTCCGGTCACCGTGCGTGACTATTGGAAAGAAGTCTTCGCTTAAAAAAAGTGCGACAGGCACGCGCTGTCCACCACAAACAGTCAGATGGGCAGCTATTTCAGGCTGTGCGTCGCGATCTAAGAATCGCAGGTCAATACACGGGGCAATTTCTGAGAAGCGTAAAAAGATCGGACACTGGCTTACACAATCACCACACCACGCTCCAGCTAAAACCATAACTGGCATTTTACGGACAAATTCTTTGAGCACTTTTTCATGCTCGGGAACAAGAGAGATTTGCGACCGAGAGGCTTCCCATTTTGCTTGCTGCTCCGGAGTTGCATGGTGTTGAAGGAATGCTTCGTAAGACAGAGCCTTGTTGAAAGCAGACTGCCAAGCATCTTGCGTCGGGGGACTCCCCGAATCAGAGATAATGGACCGAGGAGACATGGTCGGTTGACTAGGTGACATAGGAAATATCCTTTCATAAACAGATCTATTTCTATCAATTTTCACCATTGTAAACGGATAATGGAAGATCGTAATGCTTTTGTGAATTACCTTCTCTCGGTTCTCACAGCCGATACGTGCATCCACAAAAATCACTCTTGACCCATGAAACGTTGAGTATTTAACGTCCTCCCATCTGGAATGAAGATGGAATTGCCGAGGAATCGCAATTTATGTCTGAACCATGTGTTCGGATCGGTGCTCGAGGCCGTTTGAACACGCATTCCTAAACGACCAATCGCTCCCGGAAATGGCTCAGGTTCTCCGCCCCCCTGGACCCTAAGCCTTTCCGGGGGCCTTTTCTTTGGCAATTGGCCCTTGCTACACCAGTGTCTGTCATAACCGCCTCGCGACAGACCGTTACACTAGTTAAGTCACGAGAATCTCAAGTCAAGAGAAACCTTTTCTCGTGTGCGGTTCGTCCTGAACACCTTCACCATGAAGAACTCAACATTGTTAAATAATGGCTGACACATCTCCAAATCATTCTGATACAAGCAAAATCCCTCGATCCAATCCCCCAGGTTCGAAGATCCTCATACGTTGGATCTTCGGAGGCCTTACTGTCTGGGGAATTGCACAGGCCATAGGCGCCTATTCTTTGAACCATGATCCTAGGCGTCCCTTGATCGTTCTTGGCTGTATGGCAGCGTTTCTTGGGTTTTGGCTCGTGCTTCTTGTTATGTGGCAAAAACGGCAACGGCAGAATTCCATACATTCAGATGAGTAGAACACCTTTATCGAAAACACTCTTGTTTTCTTGAAGGGAATATCACTTCCATTTGAGGATCTGCCACGTGGCCTGCGCACAAGAATAATCCGAACTCTTCCTCTGCATCAAAATCGCAACCTTCGGTACTCTGCAAGCTTCGGACCGGCAGGCGACCTGTCATGGAACGGGTTTCTGATTCTGAAGGCCTATCCATTGGCCAGTATTTAATTAGTCGACTCGCAGACGACAGGTTGCTCCTGTTGTTTCCATTTTGTTCGCTCTTATGCCACTACTGGAGACATCCATCCGAAACTCTCGTTCCGAGACAAAATATGTGATTTCTCTAAGTGCTGGCGGCACATCCAACGTGATTGGGTTTTGGAATTCCTGGTCTTGCATTCGACCAAAAACAATTAGCCCTCGGGACTGACGACAAATGGTTCGTACTGCATCCTTTAGTCGTTTTTGTGAACCATGGTAGTACTTTGGGTCGATCAGTCTCGCGTACGTATCCGCCCCCAACACAAAAGTCGACTCTGGGAAAACATGAACTTTCTCGATAAAAGTTGCTGCCCGTGAAAGCCAAAGCGTCTTCCCGTTGAATTGCTCTACTCTTCGTGAGACCTCGATATAGTCCAACATCGGCTTATCCACATTCGTCACAGACAATTCCCATTCGACGGGCCGTTCTGCGATTTCCTCAGCAATGCGGGCCATCGCAAGATGACCCTTATGGAGTGGTGCAAATGACCCGCTAAAAATAAGTCGATTGTTCATTTGCACAGAACTCTGCCCCGTCTGCGCACCACCGTTTATTTCAATTGGTATCGCAACCTGCTCAGAACTAAATAATTTTTGCCAACCAACTGGTGGCTTGTATTCGTCACGAACAATTTTTTCCTCTGGCAAAAGGAGTAACTCCAATTCCTTTCGCCACGGATGATCTGTCTTTTCCGTAATAGCACTGACCAAGACGTCCAGACATAGCAATGCCGCAACATGCTCTTCTTCTAATCTGCTCCTTGCATTCTTGGTCAGTTGCACTGTTGCAGTAACCGTTCCTTGAACCTGGTGCACTGCGGCATGCACCCTGTGCTGACCCATTTTTGGCTTCTCTGATCGCAAGCTCGCTGTTACGGCGACACCCACATTGTTTTGACCCTGACTAGAAAGGTGGATACTGCGCTGCCAGCCAGCAACTGCCAACTGCCTCGCTGTACGGTCGCTGCAGTACGTCTCAGGATGACTACCTAAGACGTCTGCGACAGCTGACTTCGCATATGGCACAAGGACTTCGAGCATCACATTGCTAGCCCCACCCTGCGAGAGCAGCTGAGGAATAACCTGAGTGCCACCTCCTGAAGCAACCAATACAATCTGTGCGCCGGAATGTTTTAATAATTCGATCAGAGAGGCCGGGAGAGAAGACGCCATGGGAAACCGTTGAAATTGTTACTGGAAAATCCAATTTAGGAACGACCACACTCAACAACCTAGTTTGCCCCCTTCGCCAGCCCTTAAAAGGGAGCCCCGCTTTGAACGCTATTCAAACAGCAAAACCAAAAATAAGTCCGACATTTTCACTCGTTTTTTGGCGGAGAAAGCATGGGCATGCCGATACCAGAATATGAAGACAGAAGAATGGGGGCAGATCTCTCGCGGCAGAAAAATGCTATACCGAAACGTTCACGTACGAATACTTCTCAGTTGTACCAGCGCTTCCATAGGCTTTCTTATTTGGAGTGTCGCCAGTCAGGCTCAAGATACCGAGAACCTCCGTCAAACAACATTTTCTAGTTCGATACAGCAAACCGCCAATCCTAATCAAACTGATTTTGAAGTTTCGCCAGATGCAACTGCTGAATCACTTCTCAATGAACTTGTGCCGCGTCGTAGTGACACGCTGTCGGATTGGCATCCGCAATCTGACAGACTGTATCAGTGTGGAGAACCTCGGATCCTTTGCCCAATTATTCCACCGCCACCGTGCCATCCAACTCAACCACCATTTCATTTTGATCTTATCGGCGACATCGGCACACCAACGGGCGGGCCGCTTTACAACGGCCCATGCTGTCCACGGGCCGGCAGTCGTGACGACTACCGCTGGCCGGTCGCCAGACGTATTCACGACACTTTTGTCGATTACTTCTACTCCCCAAACTACTGGCCAAAATAAACGTTTGACAAGTACTTACTGTTTCACAACAGTTGAGACGTAATTATAAAAGTACCTGCCATCATTCATACCAAAGGAGTCTCATTGTGCGCGTTGCCATAATTGGTATTGGCGCGATAGCGGAGATACATGCCCGCGCCCTAGCTGACATACCTTCCGTAGAACTCGTTTCGGCTTGCTGTCGCACAGAGGAAAAAGGGCTACACTTTGCTGAACAACAGGGTTGTTCCTGGTATCCCGATCCATCGCGTATGATTCGTCGGGAAAAGCCTGACGTAGTGACGATTGCAACTCCTTCCGGCGCCCACCTTGATGTGGCACTCAAAGCAATACGGAAGGGAGTTCACGTTCTTTGTGAAAAACCGCTTGAAATCACTACTCGGCGAATCGATCGAATGATAAAAGCGGCTGAAAAAGCTGGCGTGAGTTTAGGTGCAATCTTTCCCCAAAGATTTAATCCAGTCTTACAGGCTGTTCATACTGCATCAGAAGCTGGCAGATTTGGTGATCTCGCGGTCGCGTCAAGTGCCGTACCGTGGTGGCGAGATGATGCCTACTACGGGCAAGGACGTTGGCAGGGAACGCTCGCACTGGATGGTGGTGGTGCCCTGATGAATCAGTCAATACACGGCGTTGACGCTCTACAATGGATTGCTGGTGCATCAATGTCCCACCTCCCACCTACCGCCAATCCAATTGAAAGTGTCGCTGCTTTCACTGCTTTGAAATCACATGCACCAGAATCTGTTGAAGTTGAGGACACATGCCTGGCAGTTCTGAAACTCAAGAATGGCGGTCTCGGTCAATTGCTGGCAACAACAAGCCTTTTCCCAGGTCAGCTGCGTCGCTTTATCTTTGGGGGACGTGGAGGAACAGCTGAAATTGAAGAAGAGCAAATCGTGAACTGGCAGTTCCAAGAATCTCATTCTGACGATGACACTATTCGCTCACGTTTTGGTGGCACAAGTGGCACTTCGGGAGGTGCTGCTGATCCAATGGCAATAAATTATTCTTGCCATACTCGGAATTTTTCTGATTTTTTTGACGCTGTATCAGCCGGAATAAAACCAAAGCTAGACGGTCATGAAGGCCGCAAGGCAGTTGCAATCATCGAGGCATGCTATAAATCAGCGTCAACTGGTAAGGTCATAAAGCTTGCTGATTGACGAATTGTGCCTGTACAACTCCTGGAAGTTATCACATGCAGTACGGAATCTGTAATGAGACGTTTGGCAACTGGCCATTAAAGCGTATCTGTGAATTTGCAGCTGATACCGGATACACAGGGATTGAGATCGCGCCGTTCACGCTTGGCGAGAATCCTCATGAGCTTTCATCAAATCAGAGAGGATATCTGCGTCGCATCATTGCACAAGCTGGTCTTGAATGTATCGGTCTACACTGGCTTCTCGCGAAAACTGATGGGCTCCATGTAACTTCACCCGACGCAGCCACTCGCAGTCGGACTATTTCCTACCTCACCGAATTGGCTCGATTGTGCAGAGACCTTGGAGGAAAGACGCTCGTCTTTGGGTCACCACAGCAACGAAGCCTGGTGGCTGACGTCACTGAACAGGATGCTCATTTATTTCTACAAGAGGTTTTTAGTGCTTTGGTTCCTGTACTCGAAGAAACTGACACAGTCCTTGCCCTGGAACCACTTGCTCCAATTGAGACTGACGTCCTGACCACTGCAGATGAAACTCGACGCTTAATTGATTTAATTGGCTCGCCACATATCAGGCTTCACCTAGACGTGAAGGCTATGGCGTCTGAAGACCAGTCGATACCAGAGATCATTCACGCGAGTGCTGCACACCTGGAACATTTTCACGCAAATGACATCAATCTTCAGGGACCAGGGTTTGGGGCGATCGACTTTGCACCAATATTTCAAGCATTACAGGCAATATCCTATAGCGGATGGGTGAGTGTTGAAGTATTTGATTATGCCCCAGGAGCAGAGCGTCTCGCTCGCGAAAGCATTCAGTACATGCAACAAGTCGAAGCTGACATTGAGTAGCTTTTGGCCCGAACCGTTTTCAGATTCCAAAAAAACGCTCTGTTGATTGCAACATGAGCAGCGTCTTTCCGATGGTACGGCACCACAAATTTTGGTGCCAACTGGCATAACAACTCAGTTCAGTAAACCACTAGAGACTATCAACAGTGCACCCAAAATCAGCTCTGGTTTACTTTTTATACCAATGCAAAACATAGCCCCGTCAGGGACAAGGAAGGGCTCACTCAAACCCTATCGTCTGGTTGCTGTGGACAGGCTTGCGGTGCCGATGGGTCCTCAAACTGCAATGTCGTGTGAGTAATAGCAAATCTCTCGCGCAGTACTGACTGGGCTTCCTTCAGCGAACCTTGTCCGCTTGACTCAGCAATTACCAGATGAGCGGTCAGCATTACCTCTGAGGTACTCATACCCCACACATGCAGATCATGAATTTCAAGGACACCAGGAACTTCGGACAGTGCATCTGTTAGTTCGTTGATATCTATCCGGCGAGGCACTGCATCCATCGCGAGGCCTACACTCTCAGTAAATAGATCCCACGTACCCCAAACGATAACCACGACAATAATGATGCTGACAAATGGATCGATCCATCCGACACCAGTTACCATGATGGCCACCCCAGCAAGAACTACACCGACTGACACTGCTGCATCAGCCGCCATGTGCAAAAATGCTCCACGGACATTGGCATCTTCCTTGCTACCTCGCATAAAAAGAATTGCTGTCGCAGTGTTTATCACAACACCAATCGCAGCCACAGCAATCATGGTGAACCCGGCAACGGGTGCCGGCTGACTGAGTCGGCCAATGGCCTCCCACAAAATCACCACACAGGCGACCAACAGCAGTATCGCATTCAAAAAGGCTGCGTATATGGTTGCGCGCCGAAGTCCGAAAGTAAATTTTTGGCTAGGCGGCCGGCGGGCTAGAAAACTTGCTCCCCACGCAAGCAAAAGACCTACAACATCACTCGCATTATGGCCGGCGTCAGCAAGAAGGGCTAATGACCCACTGAAAAAACCGAATCCAAGCTCTACCAAGACAAAAAGTAGATTAAGTGTCACACCAATTATCATAGCCCGATCAAAACTATCCGGAGTCATTGCATGAGAATGGTTGTGTGAGTGTTGACAAGACATACTATTCACAATGGTCCAGTGGAATCATTCTGATGATCATGGTTGCTGTGAAAATCATGGTAGAATCATAACCATTTCCAGCATCGTTGTCGTGTTCATTCGCAACGTTGTTCTACTATTGCACTGTTTTTCACAAATGAAAGATTCTCATGAACGAAGTACTACGAGCAGCAGTCATTGGCAGTAGTTCCAGCGGTGGATGGGGACACAATATTGACGAGCTTTTCATAGGTGTGCCCGGCATTCACACGGTCGCCGTAGCCGACGACATGGACACTGGTGTTACTCAAGCACTCAGCCGTCATCGACTCGCTCAGACAACACGTGGGTTCCTTGATTGGCGAAAAATGCTTGCAGATATCAAGCCAGATATAGTTGCGATCTGCTCTCGCAACATCCAGAACCACGCAGAAATGGCGATAGCATCGGCCGAGGCCGGCGTTCGTGGCATTTTCATGGAAAAGCCATTTGTGAAATCTGTCACGGAAGCCGATGCAGTTGTTTCAGCATGTGAAGAATCAAACACCAAGCTCAATCTCGCTCTTGTCAACCGATACTGCCCGACGATTACTGCAATATGGGAATTAATTGCTGATGGAAAACTGGGAACATTACTTGAATTACGCGCACGTGGAAAAGAAGACATCCGCGGCGGAGGTGAGGACTTATGGGTGCTTGGTCCACATGTTCTTGATCTTATGGTGCACTTTGGTGGTGCGCCTCAGTGGTGTAGTGCGACGGTCACAACAAATGGTAGGCCAGTAGCTCCCAATGATTTCATAACGGGCCCGGAAGGACTCCCGATGATAGCCGGTGATTGCATTACTGCCTCTTTCGGTCTTGCTGATGGCCCAACCGGTTTTTTTGCAAGTACTCGTGAAGCTGGACTCAAACAGCCAAATTTTGGTCTCACCTTGCTCGGCACGAAGGGTGAGATACATATTCGCCCTGACTACATCCCGCAAGCACACTTCCGTGCTGCTCCTGCCTGGCGCATGAACAGACCGTACCCATGGATACCAATTGGTAACGAAGGCATCTCACCAGATTTAACAGATCAAGGAGTCGATCGATCGGCAGAAAGAGCGTCTTGGGGCCGCCTGGCTGTGACGGATCTCATTGACGCGATTCAGACAGACCGTGAACCCGAGACGGGCATGTTTACGGGCGTCACACTGACAGAGATGAATGAGGCGATCTATGCTTCATCACTGACAGGCCGTCGATTGCACTGGCCACTTGACCGCTCACTCTTAAAAAGAATCATTCCTTCTGAACACTCTTAGCCCGTGATTCAGAACAACTATTGCTGGACACTTACCAATAGTGCCTTCACTCGAGACCTCTCGGGTGTAGCTTTTCCAATATTTCTACTCGGGGGAGCTATTGGCTGAACAGCAATGCCATACATAGATGGATTCACACCTTCGTATTCTGAAGTTGTGTTTAAATCTTGTTTTGAAAGCACAGGCGGACCTAATACAACAGACGCTGGATGAACAAGATCACGACACCAAACATCGTGCGGAATTGCTATCTTACCCCACTCATCAGGCTCAATCCCTCTGGTCAGGACTGCTGTCGTCGACCAACCAACTGACCGTATTTGTATACCAGTATTGACAAAATCCTGAGTAAGCCAGTCCGGAGGACTGTAGCGCGCATCGTAGAAAATATAGACACGACTTGGTTGGGAGATTGAGAATTGCAATTGGAATTCACGTTGAAATCGATGCGTTTGAAACGTCTGAATAAGGTCTGCACCAAGTAGACCTTCGGGGAAATCTTCACTTGGGTCAGCTTCCCACCGAGGTACTTTACGATCACGATAGGCTCGCACGCCATCTCGCATACCACACGGCACAAGACCATAAAACCTTCGAGTTTTTGGAAGTTCGACATTATCTCTGACAGAATGAATAACCGAATCTTTCCGAGCGTGATCAATTCCATGATTTCGAATCTCAACACTATGAAGACGCCGAGGGGCCTGTGTCCCACTCAGTCGAACGGCCTCTCCATCGACCAGGCTCACAGTACCAACTTTTTGCGAACGTAGTTCTACCTGGCCAGACAGAACTGCTACTCGGACTTCCCCGTCCACCGAAGCGTTCACGGCAAACCTTGTCCCAAGGTCTACAACTTCTCCAACCGGAGTGACGACTGTGAAGCCAGCGCCCTCTTCTCCAACATCGACGTCTACTCGCCCTTGGGAAAGGTGGAGTCGCATTGGATGCTCAAATCGAGCCATGAGTGGCGACTGGCATTCCAGCAAAACACCTGATGGCAATCGTAAATCAACTGCCCCCTCCGGCAAAACAAGTGTTCGCAGATTTACTTTATCACCAATCGCGAAAGCATTTGTTCCATCAACGCGGTCAACTTCTACAAGGACTGGCTCCCCAATGGCCGCCGCTTTCCAGACACCACCGGCAATCAAACTAGCAAGAAGTAATGAGCAGGCCAGCGCCAGACTGACTGAATGACCAAGCCACTTTTTGGATTGCGTACCAGAATCACCGTTGTCACACTTCAAACCAGACCGACCAAACGTGCTTCCGAAGATAGCTTCCTGAACACTTCTCACAAAAACAGATTTTGTTTCCTCTGCCTCGATTGCTATTCTTACAGATTCGACAAACGCCCGAGTATCACACCTAGCCTCGTCGAAAAGCATGGCATCAATTCCAAGATGCCTTTCAATTTGCTGCACGCACTGCGGCTGATTCCGTAAATGCTGAATCACGATCTGCTCATCCCCTGGCAGCGGCTCACCATCAACAACTCTGCCCATTGCCTGATTAAAAGAGACTATTTCTTTTGCTTCGACTGGATCGATTTGTTGTTCCAATTGATGAGGCAGAGAATCATGTTTTTTTTCTGACTTTGTCATTTTTTAATTAGTCTGTCTGCACATACCTGAAGTGCTACAAATCATGCCCCTATGTTTCCTAGTTGCTTCTGAATGCAGTCTGACAAAGCTGCTCGCAAGCGAAATAAAATCTGACTTACGTTATTAGCGTTTGTCTCTTCATCCGCAGCAATAACTCCTAAAGAAAGTTCTTCGAAGTACCGCTGCTGAACAAGCCTTCTACTCCGCTCAGGAAGCTTCTGGAGACACTCACGGAGCGCTGAAACGCGTTGTTCGTGTTGCTCTGCCTGCTCAACCTCAACACTCGGGTGTGTCGATTTCTCATCGGCTCGACTTAACAAAAACTCGGCAACATCGTTTGCCAAAACACGCCGTCGACCCTGACGACGAAGTTCGTTCCGAACAAGATTTCTTGCAATCGTTCTCAACCAGGCACCAAAGTTGGTTCCCCGCTCGAACATTGTGAGTTTTCTATATGCAATTACAAAGGCTTCCTGAGCGATGTCATCGACCGACTCGGGCCTGACACCAAGCATTCGGATAAACCCTTTCAGACCAGATTGCTCGTTCTCAACCTGCTCCATAAACCATTTCGCATTTGTCTTCTTTTTTGCCATACAAACATTATATGTAGTAGCTGGGGTAATATTACAGAAACTTACTGATCCGCTTGCGCTACGAGGAATATCGGCTTTTGAACACCATGTACCTTTAGGAACCGGTGAAAAATCTCCTGATTGCACCTCTTCGTTCTTACGAATCCAGCGATAGACCACGTTCCAACAGGGTGTGTACTCACAGAAAAAAAGGGCGGTCAGAACGATTGTTCTGACCGCCCCGTTGGGCTCCCCTCAATTGAAGTTTGAGTTAGCCACTTGAGGTTGAAAAATGACTCACAGTGGAAGG
This sequence comes from Pirellulales bacterium, assembly GCA_016776925.1. Classification (GTDB taxonomy): domain Bacteria; phylum Planctomycetota; class Planctomycetia; order Pirellulales; family UBA1268; genus UBA1268. Next base: position 10,977 of record JADHSL010000074.1, read on the forward strand.
GGACCAATTTCTCCATCACCACCGATAACAATTGGATCTGGCAGCGATGAATCAGCCTCAATTTCTGCCAGATCTTCCTCGAGAACCATTGAACGGAATGCTGCTGAAATCAGACTATCAGGAGAGTTTGTGGCATCGTTTGATAGATCCCAGAACATCATGCCTCCCAATCCCATTGCATCGGCCCACTCTGCCTTTAAGGCAATAGACGTCGTGGTCTCGAATGAACTAAAGATGTCCTGCTCAGCGTTGTACACATAACTTGCTTGAGCATTATCATCCCAGTAGAGTTCCCAACCAGCTCCGGTGTTAATCTGCGACAACAAATCTTTGTAGTCGTAGTTCCCTGCTTCAAAAGTTCCAGGTGCTGCACCGCTAGCGAGCTCGTTGTAACCACCATCACCACCATCAGCGACCCCACTCCAGGCACGGGTATAAAGTGGAGCTCCCAGAACAATTTGTTCTGGAGCAACACCCGCATTCAGGTACGCGTCTACTGCAGTTTCAATGTCATAGCCAACTGGGTCTCCCGTGAAGGCAGCCTGGTGACCTGTCGTATCTTCCCATGTACCATGGAAGTCGTACGTCATGACATTGAAGAAATCGACGGAAGGGGCTAGGCCAGCAAGATTGAAATTAGCAATCTTGTCGAGCCCAGCTGGTGAGGCGATAGAGATCTCATATGTCCTGCCAAGTTCACTGCCGAGGTCATCGAGTTTCGCTCGAACATCAGCCATTAGCAGAGCATAGTTTGCTCCATCATTAGGACTGGCAGAATTGCCAGCCTCTCCGCCCCCACCGGGGTACTCCCAGTCAAAGTCAATTCCATCAAAGACTTGGTAAGTCGTGAGGAATTCGACAATCGAATCTGAGAACGTGTCACGGCCAGCCTCAGTGGATGTGACTGTGCTGAAATGATCAGAAAGCGTCCACCCACCAACAGCTATGCTCAGTGTCAGATGTGGATTTGCTTCTTTGAGTAGGGCAAGCTGGTTGAAGTTCCCCCAGATTGTCTGCTCACTACGAGGATCTTCTGGTGGATAGTACCACTGGTCAGCTTCACCCGTCACACTTTCTTCAGCACTGAATCGCTTTTCAGTCGCAGCATAGGAATCGAACAGTGTCATCTCACCAGCTGCATTAAGATCAGCAAAAGCATAAATCAGATGCGTCAATTCATCAGCTGGTACATCTGCGAGCTGATAATCCCTACCGTAGATTCCCCACTCAGGGAAATACGCAGCCAGCACCTTATCGTGGCTGGCAATAGGTGATGCGGATGGATCAGTCACAACAGGATC
>JADHSL010000075.1 GCA_016776925.1 Pirellulales bacterium
TCATCTGCTAATACAATTTGAGCTGAAAAAAATAGTACAATAAGTAATACTCCTAATTGTGTTCCATTAATTTTCATTTGGTTTCCTCTTTTTTTCGTTTTCACGATATTCTAATACTACATCAACTTTTTGTTGAAGGCGTATTAAGTCTTGATCTAACATCCTTGTCTGATCAATAACTCTTATAAGTGCGACATGCATTTTTCCTAATGCCGGATCAACCTTTTCTCCAATAAACCACCATATATAGTATATGAAATAACCCATACCAACAGCCATTACCATTGGAAATCCGTAATCGGATATTGCTTGAGCTATATCCATTAGTCTCTCCTGACGTCGAGTTTTCCATCCTCAATAAAGTTTTCAGCTCTTGCTACTCTTTCAATATCAGGTCTTAATTCTAAAGCTGATGAGACTAACATATCTATTTTTATCATTTCGTTACTCATTGTTCTAGCTCTATTTTCCAAGCTTTCGCAGAACACAGTTAGTGTTCCAATTTGATCTATTATTCCTTCTAGTATTTGTTTCAGTACTAGAAATATAAAAAAGCCCATCACCAGAGCACCAGCAATTGGTGCGCCGACGTCGGCAATTAAAGTGAATATCTCGGTCATACCTTTATTTATAAGGTTTGATTATTCGAAATGGACAGATATCCCACATCCACATGCCATTGAGACATTTGGATTAGCGAATTTAAATGATTGGTTTAAACCTTCTTTTTGATAATCCAGTGAACTGCCTTGGATATAAGGCACTGAATCAGGATCGATGACGATTACAAACTTGTCAAAGTCTAAAATATTATCGTCTTCTTTGATTGAATCGGCATGTTCTATGATATACTCATATCCACCGCATCCACCACTAGTTATTCCAACTCTAATGGCTGGGTCTAACATTTCGTGAGTTTCTTTTATTATATGTTTTATTGCACTATCAGTAAGTTCTAGCATGAGATTTTACTCTATGAAATCTTCTCTAGATAATCCGGGTACGCTATTATGACCAATCATTGAGTGGTCTAAGATAGGATGTTTGTAGTCTTCTGTTTGTTTAGACTCATAGTCTACCATTGCTTGTTTAATAGCATCTTCTGCTAATACTGAACAATGCAATTTAATTGGTGGTAGTTGCAACGCGTCTGCAATGTCTTTGTCTTTAATTAATTTTGCTTCTTCAATAGTCTTACCCATCATTAAGTCTACGAATAATGAGGAAGATGCAATTGCGCTTCCACATCCATAGGTTTTAAATTTTACATCAACAATTTTTTCGTTGTCATCAAGTAAGAGTTGTAGTTGCATGACATCCCCACACGCAGGAGCACCTGCGAGGCCAGTTGCCACCTTAGGATTATTTCTATCTAGTGAACCAACAGCGTGTTTCTGTGGGTTTGCTAATACAGACTCAAACCTTTGTACTACTTCTGCAGAATAAGCCATGACTAGTTTTTAAAAGCTATTTTAGTTGCTAGAGTTGTTGCAACGCCAAGTAGCTTATCAGTCGGATCTTTAGCTATAAGAACTACTTCTCCAGCAGCTAATGTCATATTTCCTATGACTGCTCCAGCTCCAGTAGTGTGAGTAAGTATTTGTACTGAAGTCTTATTATTTAATACTCTTACTAATTTAGCAGAATCTACAGTATCTGCAGTAGCCAAAGTGACTGATGGTGCTAAAATTTTAATTACGCTCATTTTATTTTCCTCTTAAATTATTATTTATACTTTTTCAAGTCTAGACATAAGTCTTTCTGCTCTATTAGTAACTTGTCTATACCACTTGGAATCTCTTCCTTCTACGGCTGCTTCTTTCCAATCACCACTTACTAAAGCAGCATTATGTTTCTTAAACTTACTTAATCTTGTTCGGCCCATATTAAACATCATGTTAGCAACTACTTGTTTAACTTCTTGAGGGTAACCATCCCATCCCTCGTGTAATATTTTACAATCAGCTACCACTGATTCTAAATCAGATTCAAATAGTTCTACGCATCTTTCTTCTGTGATTTCTGTTCCCAAAGCTTGTCCACTTTCTTCATCAGAATCAAGGATGAGATGCCCAATACCAACAGTAGGAAGACCAAGATGGTCGTGATAAATTTCAAGTACTTTTCCTTCGTCTATTGTTAATTGTTCTCTTAATTGATCTACGTCAATATCGTTATTTTTATTAAAAAACATTATTCTGGTTCTCCTATTGTCCCTGCGTCTTCAGGCCAGCCGAAAGGACCAAAGTAATATAAGGGTGTTGAATTATCGGCTAGTTTTTCTGGAGTATATCCACCTTGCATTACCCAGCCTGCAGTATTGCCTCTTATTATATAAGCTTTTTGTATTTTTCCAGTTGGAATACCATACCATCTTTTACATCCACCATCATCACAAACTCCCGCTATATGAGATACTGTTTCAAGTGTTGGAACTTTAGCAATTTCATCAGCAAATCCTTCTACATCGTATAACATATCTACCCAAGTAGATGATCCATCTGGATCTTTTATATTCATATTCATTAATGCAGCGCATGTATCTTTTTTATAATCAGGTACAATTGCTGAAATGGTATCTATTTCTTCCATAGGTACCGGTACTCTTATAAATGCACGAATACTAATTGCTTTACCATCACTTTTTACTACATGAAAAAATCCTGGACCTGTAAGAATGTAATCTTCATACAGATTTTTTATAAAAAGTAGTGCTTGATATGCTGGAGTATTTCCATTTTTTTCTGCTTCTGATTCTATTTGATCTTTAATTTCTTGATTGTTAAATTCAGAATACGACTTATGGTACCACATTGGCCATTGATTCTCTTCCCAAAGAGTTTCCCATATTTCTAAAGATGGCGATGAATTATGATAATATTCGTGAGTTATATTTTGATGTGTAGCCATTATACTAAAAGCCTTAATATGACCATTGAGTTTTCACCAGATCCAGTATGACCTCCAGAGCCTCTAATTGTAAGAGATCTGACCGCTTGCGCGGTCCAACCGCCTTTAAAGCCTGATGTGGCAACTTCTTGATATTGACCTAAAGCAAGTGCATATTTTGTGGTAGTAGTACCGGTAGTACCATAATATCTTGATGTACTATTATCAGTACCTGAAGTGTTATTAAAGATACTTGCTGCGTATGGTGTCAGATCAGCAAATATCATTATTTCACCGCTTCCAAAAAGAGTTCCCATTGGAAATGTTTTGTGTTCATAATCGTTTGATGCAAACGTTGATGAAAATCCAGACCGGCCATCAATCGCTGTTGAAGAACTTGGTGATCTTAATAATCCACACATCATCGTATAATACGCAGTACTACTACCCTGGTTTAGTCTATGATAGCAATATCTTTCGCCACCCTTACATATTTTAACATATACTACTGTCCATCTATCATGGCCATCGAAGAGCTCTTGTTGGAATGTATGCAGCGTAGTAGCTGAAGTATTTCGACTACTAGTACTCCAAGCAGGATTCATTGTTGATGATGTGTATGGTTGTTCACCACTACTTGTTACAGCTATAGAAAACATAATATCTCCAGGTGCTGCATGCGTTACTAAGTCTATGTAATTGTCTTGGTTAGGTGATTTTTGACTACCGCCAACCATTGCATATTTTGGTAGGTTACTATTTGTATCACTACTTCCCATACCTGATTGAAAATTCTGAATCGCTTGCCCTGGCTTAAAAGCACCTACTCCTTGATGAAATTTACTATTACTTGTATTACTGTCATCACCGATAATGTGACTATTTGAATTAAAGTTAGAAGTTCCAGCGAATGGTACATTAGCTGAACCTATTAGATCACCATAAGAGACATTAGATAAAGTTGTCTTTGGCACAGTTTTAGTTGGAGCACTACTAGAACTATATGTTGTTGTTAAAGAATTAAACACAACTCCTGCAGTTTCGTATGGTAACTTTCCAGTATTCATTTTTGCAGTGGTAGTACTGCTTGCGTTTCTAGTAGGACTAGTAACTCCACTGGCGAGCAGGTAGTTATTTGCACCTCGAGTAGTTTCTCTAATAAAACCACTCATAGCAACCTCTCCACTTTCATTCTGAAACTCAGCTCTCAGCGCGGCCGCTCTAACATTAGTTGTAACATGCGACATTGGCATTATCTTATAATCTCCGATATATGGTCTTCAAAGGCTTCTATTTTTTCTAACCTCTTGGGCCAAAGAATGTATTCCTTTTCTGGATTTTGTTTTAAATTAGATAACAATGGCAATATAGCGTTATATAAATTATTAAGCTTATCTTCCAATACTTTAACTTCTGCTTCTGTTGAAGAAGCTTTAGTTGTGATTTGTTGTACGGCTTCTAGCTCGCTCTCGTCAACAGCTGTAAAACCAAAATCAAATTTTAATAGATCATCTGCCATATTTATTCCTCTATTAATCTATTTATACTATTATACTTCTCTTCTTTAGGCAATTTCTTTTTTTTATTTGTATGGACTTGAGTCACTGAGTGTTCAGGTTGAACTTTACGAGCTTTGATTTCTGGCTTTTTCTTTCCAAAAATAGCTTCCCAACCATCTGAATATGCTTTTTGGTCGATCCAACGCGGTTTATCACCTTTTCCGCCATGCCATTGTTTACTCATTGTGTCCATCCTAAGATAATATTTGTCATAATCAATATTGCACACATTAAATTAGCACCTAAAATAAGAGTTCTAATGATTGTTATTTGATCTTCCACAGGTTTCGTGTCTTCGTCATTAAATGAACCTAAAGAATATTTCCATATAGTCCAAAACCGTTTCATGATTTATTACTATAAAGTATTCCTACTAAACTATCTGGAGTGTTATCAACTTTATACTCAGTATAATAAACTGTAATTTCTTCTCCAGACTTAATAGGTCTAATAACGATTAATTCTCTAAAATTTACGTGTTTAAGAATAAAGGCATTGGGAGTTTCTGAATGGTTTATAAATCCACCCATAGGTGTTCGAATTAAACGGCCTTCCCATTCAACATGAGATCTTCCTAATCTAGCTGATGGTTCAAGATCTGTTATTGCAAAGAGACCTAACCCATCAATTGAACTTTGTTTTATTGTAACTCTATGATCAAGTGGTCGATACGTACTCAATTTTAATTCCTCTTCGAACTAATTCATTCTTACATTTCTGTTTGATTTTTGGTTGTCCATTAGAACTATTAATATAATCAAACAACTCTTCTTTTTTAGTGCTTTTCATAAAGAAATTACTCGTAACATTTTTACCAGTTGCTCTATCTCTTACTGTTTGCGACGGCTTAAATTTAATTGGTGGCATTATACTTCTCCTGTTATATGCTTATATATTTCTTTCCACTTCCAAAACCTAGGAATATCTACAATATCACTATTATGGTCATGTGCTACTAGGATAGAATTTAATCCAACCTTTTCTCCAGCAATTGCATTTTCGAGCTTATCTTCGACCCACCAACATTCGCTGCCTCTGTATTTTTCCAATACTTCATCTTTGTCGGCACCACATGGTAAGTATATAAACTCATCGAATATTTCTTTACCAAAGAGCAATTCTAAGTTTTGAGTTCTTAATCTTTGCGCGTATTTATTATCACTTAAAGAAGTAATACAATGGAACCTATATCCATGTAACATATTTAATCTTTTGATATAATATACAGCATCTCTTAAAGGAGGTAAAAATGCAATTGCTGCAGAATCATTAAATTCTGCTACAAATTTACTACCTTCTTTTTTTGTTATTCCAAACCTAAGACCAACGTTATATTCGCTATCGTCTACTACTGGAACGTTCTTACTGTGCTCCATCCAATGTGTAAAGGCATAGCCCCAGTCACATAAAACACCATCACAATCGACTAGTATAATGTTTTCTTTCATTTCTTTCATAATTAACTCCAATTTATATGTATATTATAACACAGTTTTAGGAGTTTGTAAAGGTTTATTTTAAGTTTTTTTTACTTTTATGATGGAAAAAACTTCTTAATAGTTTCTATTTTATCTTGAGCTTCAGCAATTTTGCTTACCTGAGTCTCAACAGCTTCTACGATATCCGGATGCTCTCCAATACCAGCAGCATTACGTTGATAAATCATTGCATTAGCTTTGGCTACTTCGATTTCGCCTTCAAGCTTTGCGATCAGCGCTTTAAATATGTAGTTCAATTTTATCTCCCAAATAGTTTACGTCTTTTATATTCATTAATGGTATTTATAAGCTCTTTAGTCCAGTTATCTCTATCTTCAATAAAGACTTGAGTACCTTCATCTCCAGCCACAAATACCACTAATTGTTTCATTGGCATACCAGTTCTTTCTTCCCACATAATGGCATAAGCTGCGCATTGCATGAAATAACCAGATATCCATTCTTTCTTTTTAAGCTTTTTTGAAGTTTTATAGTCAATAATACTATCAACTCCATTCCATTGTCCAACACAATCTACTCTTCCAGCAACTCCTAAATGCTTAGAATATAGTGGAGCTTCCTGACAATATACTTTTGTAATTGATTCATCAAGTGTTTTTTGTGCGTCCTTAAATGTTTGTATATTGTGTGGCATTACTCCTTTCAAATAATCTGGATCGTTATTAACATACTTTTCAAAAATATTATGAACAGTAGTTCCACGAGTACTGGCTTGTTTACTTATCCGATTAGCTTCTTCTTCACCAACTCTAGCTCTCCATCGTTGTATAGCTTCTTCACTTAAGATCGAAAGGACAGTAGTAATAGAAGGATAAGTATTCCCATCAGGATCGGTGTAGACTCGACCAGATCTAGAAGTTTGTGCAGTAAGGTCGTTATATCCGAGATCAATTGGTTCATGTTTAAATTCCATCATTTTGTTTTTATATTACCTCTTAATCGTGGTGGCATTCCACTTTGAATTCTTTGTTGAACTTCTTTCCAACCGTCGCCTGCTTTATTTAATGTAGCACTACCACCAGAATTATAATTATGGTTAACAGTTCCAATTACTTGTTGTAGATCTGGATTGTCTTCTTTAAACTTATCGAGTTCTTTCCAACTCATAGTATGTTCAGCGACTTCTCCAGTCTTTAAATTTTTAAAATCGTATCTAGGCATATGTAAACCACTCCGGTACTTGTCTCTTGGTCCAATCCATTTTGAACCTACTTTGTTTTGTTTCGTAGAAATTTCTATAAGACTCTACTGGGTCTTCAGTAATACATTCTGGAAATGAAGCCATGGCTAATTTGAATGGAGTCATTTTACATACCGGAATATTATCGGGTAAATGTTTTAATGCTTCTCTTAACTTTGTATCAGTAGCATGTATTTTACCATATCGATATGTATATTCATCACATAAAGCTATAAAATGTTTATAATGCCATTGGTAATTATGCATAGATTCTCTTGTCCATATTGTAGATGGATGATTAAAGTGACAGGCTTTATATAGTATATCCTCTCTTTCATCTTCCAAATAGAAGTATTGAATCATTGAACCAGATTTAGATGGTCTACGTTCCATAGTACCATCAACCATTCTATGCACAGTTGATAGCATTTGAGCAGATTCTACAATCATTTTTACGACGTGTTTGTCGCATTGCATTTGAGCTGCGATCACGGGATCATTGTCTAAAATAAATATATTCATAATGTATATTATAACACAGTTTTCATTAAATGTAAAGGCTTTTATTAAAAAAAAGGCTAAGCTCCGGAACCTAGCCTTTTTAAGTTTTGGTCGTTCTCCTCCTATGAATTTGCTTTAAGAAAATATCACAAAGTTAGATAGGATCACCTCCTTAGCTTTCGTTAGCACTTTCCTCGGTTCCGGTTTTTTTCACTTTCGGAACTCTGGCCCTTGGATTAGCCATTGGCTTCACAAGGAGATCGGGAAAGGCTTCAGCAACTAATGCTGAGGTTATGCCATTATATTTACCCATAAGTGTTTTCTCCTTCATATTAAGAACCAGCTCCGCTTCACTAGAATGCAGAGATTCTAAAATCCCAATAAACATTCTTTCTCGGCGAGCTGCAGGCTGATTATCGCCTACTCCACCTTTAACAAAATGTTTAAATTTTTTACATTGTTTATGAAGACTTACCATTTCAAATCCTTTCGGAGCACCATCTGCTTTGAAGGGAGGTTTCCCCTCAGGTAAATTCCAGATAACAGCATCATCATACGCGCCCTTTAATATAGTTTGCAATGGGATACTACCATTTTTTCTAAGATAATCAATTTTATCTTGTTTTGTTTTTTGATTTCCAGCACCTTCCAGTACTTCAGATAACATTTGTTTAGCCATTGTAAAATTCCTCCACGACTTCAATCAGATTGTTACATCTTTTTTTAATGAGATAGTTTAAAACTTTCATTTTCATAGCTGGCTTTTGGCCATCATAAGTATTAACTATATTATTATATATATCTTCTGGAATCTCATTAAGATCAATTAGTTTAGTATTTCTTTGAAAGTTTCTTTTTATTTCGTCAGGCATAATCTCAGCATCATCAATCCAAGTATCGATAAGATTTTGTCTTAATGGTGTTTGTCTGATTTCATCAACAAAGCAATTATCTGCAGATAAAATGTTTGGTATACCATCACCTTTATCACCACGACAAATGTGTTCAAATAGGTATTTTCTTGGGTGTTTTTCAGTTACAGCTTTCTTTTGAATAGGTGAATATTGCTTTACATTTGAAAACTTTTGTAATTGAATAAAGTCTTTATCAGAAGATATAATCATTACTGGTTCAAATTTACCAAACTCTTGTGTTTCATATGTAAGTGCACCAATGATATCATCAGCTTCACATCCTTCTAGATGCAGTACCTTATATGGTAGATTCTCTTTAATCTCATCACGTACTAAATTTAGTACTCTAAAAATCTCGGTCCAATCCAGTCCAGAACTATCACGTCCTTTTTTACGACTAGCTTTATATGCTGGGTAAAAATTCTTTCTCCAAGTATTTATTCCATCAGCGCATATCACCATTTGCCCATATTCATTTCGATACTTTTTATTGTACATTCGAATACTGTTTAGTATCATATGACGAATCATATTTTCATCATTTAATTTTTGCACTATGATGTTGCTTAGTGCGATCTGACTATAATCAATTAATATCATCTTGATATTTTTCCAGTTCTAAAATTCGGTCTTTTAACATATCTAAATCTTCATGAAGAACATGCTTTAATCCTTGATCTCTTAATAGTGATGAAACTATTAAATTAAGAATTACAAACATATCTCCTTTTAGATCCGGATTACTATGATAGTCGAAATCGACTCCATATTCTTCTAGACCAGTTTCAATTAAATCCAAAGCATATCTTCCGAGGTCAATGGATTGCTCAAATAAGTCCTGAGCTATTTCATCTTCTTCATAGTTTTCAGAGATAAGCTGTGCTTGTCTAAGTTCTACAAATGTATCGATAATTTTTGCCATCGGTATTATTTTCCTTATATAATAAGTATATTATAACACAGTTTTACGCAAAAGTAAACAATTATTTCAATATATTGCATATTTTATTTGCTAGATCTGTAAAAAATGCGTTGTATTATTTTATCCATTATCTTTCTTTAAACCTTTTATGCTTTGTCCACCAATTTTACAACTAATGATTCCATTGTAGTATTCATCAGTTAAAAGAACTTCACGTTCAAACTGCTCTTTAGCTTCATAGTAAGCGCATTCACCTTTAGTCTTACACAAATGAAGTATTTCTCTATGATATATATCGTTACCAGCTACTTCTCTTTCTTCATTTAAAACTCGATTAGATCCAAAATATTCTTTCCAATCAGATTCAACATAAGTAATTTTTCTGCGCTTTCTAGTCTTAGTTTTTTGTAGAGTTTTTTTAGACCAAAAGAATTTTTTGCCAATATATTTTTTAGCCGTTGCTCTATTAGTTATACAATATACAAATCCATACCATTTATCTCCATATATTTCGAAAGTAAACGGTGGTGCTGGATTAAATTTTAACCCTTGATATATCCAATCATTATTCCATTCCATACATGTATTTATTCATCCCAAAGATCTTCATCGTCGAAATCAACGGTATCAAAATCTAAAGATTCAAGCTCTGGTTTTTCTCCACAATTTGGACAAAATATACTATCTGGTTCTTGATCTGAATATTCCCAATTTAATTTAAATGAGGCATAGCAATGAGGGCAATCATAATGTTTCCAATTTAATTCATCAGACATGTTCACGAAGTATCCTTTCAAACTCGTTATAACCACCAATCGATTCACCATCAATTTTTATTTGAGGAAATGTTCTGGCTGTTGGAAACATTTCTAACATTTTATCTCTATCAAAATCTTGGCCTAGCATAAATTTTTCGTATTTATGATTTGACTCTTGAATAAAGCTTTGTGCTAATCTTACTGCCATATCGCAATATGGACATTGTTCTTTACTATAAATTTCTATATTCAATTATTACTCCATTAATTACCCAAAAGGCTAGTAACATAAACCCGAATACACATACTTGTATAATACTTGCCCAGAATACTTGCCTCATTGGGTGTATTTCTGTTAATTTTTCTATCCAAGATTCACTTGGTGATAAATTTACTACTTGTAGAATTTTCTTTTTCACTATACTAAAGTTATAACATGATCTCTAATTACACTTGAAATTAAATTACCGTTTTTATCATAAGTATATATAGTTTCATATTGTGTATCATTAGTAATTCTAATAACTTGTTGTTGATATTCCATATTTGGCTCTTTAGCAGGATACAAATAAGCTGGTATAGAATATGATGCTGATATTGGATCCATTATAATGCTAATCCTGATAACATGGTTTGATCTGCGTCCTGTTTAACACCACCAACAACATAAGAACTAATCTCAGTTTCTTGTGGAGCTACTTGAACATTACCACCACCAATCCACTTTTCAGTCCATGGAAGTGGATTTAATTTTGATACACTGTATGGACATTCTAATCCAAGAGATCTCATTCTCTTAGCACCAATCCATTCAATATAATCACCTAGTAACTTTTCATTTAATCCAATCATTGAACCATCTTTAAATAAATAACTCGCCCATTCCTTTTCTTGTTCAATGACCTTAACGAATAATGCTGTTACTTCGTCTTTTAGTTCGATAGATATTTTTTCCATCTCTTTATCTTCCTTTACCATATTTTTTAACATGGTAGTAGTACTAGCTAAGTGAACGTTTTCGTCTCGAGCAATAAACTTAATGATCTTAGCGTTACCCTCCATTTTCTTAAGCTCAGCAAATGCCCAACTACATGCAAATGATACATAGAATCTTATCCCCTCTAATGCGTTAGCACTATTCATACACATCCATAGTGCTTTTTTATGATCTTTCTTATTGGTAGGACCATGGTTACAAGTAATCAATTCATCATAATATTTAGCGATGTCATTTCCACATTCAATAATCTGTTTAATATCTAATAGATTATCAAATACAATGGAAGGATTTGGATATATATTTCGGATAATATGCGTGTAGGATCTACTATGAATGGTCTCTGAAAATGACCATGTTTCAATCCAATTTTCTACTTCGGGTAATGAAGCGATTGGTAGGAATGCTATATTAGGAGCACGTCCTTGTACGCTATCCAATAGGATTTGTCTTTTTAAATTAGACGTAAAGATATGTTGTTCGTGCTCAGTAAGAGAATCAAAATCCTTCTTATCTTTTGAAATATCTACCTCTTCGGGCCTCCAAAAGAATCCAAGTTGTTTGTCTGTTATTTTATCTAATGCTGGGTACTTCAATTCATCATATCTTTGAATATCAACTGGTTCATCTAAAAACATCATTTTATCCATGTGCGATTTTTTATTCTTCTTCAATATTGACATTTTCAATTTTACCTTTTTTTCTAAATCTTTTATTATATTTCTTTTTAATGCTCTTTGCAACACCAGCTCTAGCTAAATAGCAATAATACTTTCTAGCAGTTGTTAAAGCATCCCATTCTGAACCACCTTTTAGTGGTATTCTTTCTTTCTTTTTTGTCAAATTTTACAACTCTCGCAATCTTCGTCATCGATATCAGACAGTGCTAAAGGTTCTTCCTTCATATCATCTGACTGGTCGTGTGTATTGAAATAGTATAGTTGCTTTAATCCAAATTGATATGACATCACTAAGTCTTTAATCATTAGAGACATAGGTACTTTATTATCTTCAAAGTG
>JADHSL010000076.1 GCA_016776925.1 Pirellulales bacterium
TGTGAAAGTAGGCTCGTACAAAGTGGTCACTTGAGGCTTTGGAAGCCGAATACGGTGAGTTCGGGGCGTAGGGTGTTGTTTCCGTAAACTTTCCAACGGGGCCGAGCGATCCGTAGACTTCGTCAGTAGATACGTGAAGGAAGCGGAATGATTCCTTTTCTGACTCTGGCAACGATTGCCAGTAGCTTCGAGATTCTTCAAGCAGTCGAAAGGTGCCCAGAACATTTGTTTCAACGAATTCAGCAGGTCCATCAATTGATCTATCAACGTGGCTCTCGGCAGCAAAGTTTATGATGGCGGATGGATGGTGTTGAGCAAATAGGCTTCGGATGCAATCTGAATCACCAATATCACCATGCACAAAAATGTGCCGAGGGTTCCCAGTCACACTTTCAAGAGAGTCTAAGTTGCCAGCATATGTAAGTTTATCAAGATTGATGACAGTCCCGGTTTCCTCCGAAATCCATTGGCGGACAAATTCACCACCAATAAATCCTGCACCACCAGTGACTAGAATTGAACTCATGCGAATCTTTCTTTTTGGGTAGAAGCTGCCTGCATCATTTCGATATATGCGGAAATGCCCTTTTTCCAGTGCGGCAGATGATGCCCTGTTGAGGTGGCAAATTTCTTTGTGCTGAGAACACTGAAGCGAGGACGTGGTGCTACAGTTGGATAATCATCGGTCGGAATTCCTTTTGGTCTCAAATCTTTGCCGGCTTGGCCAAACAGTTCGGATGCGAAGCTATGCCAGCTTGTAAAACCGTTATTCACCACATGATAGATTCCGCGAGCTTCTATACCCAAGAGATCAAGGATACCGTTTGCGACATGCGGCACAAAGCTTGGGGTGCATAGCTGGTCATTTACAACCCGAAGATCATTCCTGGTCCTAGAGAGCACGAGCATGGTATCTGCAAAGTTTTTGCCCCGAACAGGCCCGCCCTTACTCGGAGAATACAGTCCGCATGTGCGCGTGATTAAATGCTGTTTAGCTGTAGCAGCAGCTTTTTCGCCAGCCAATTTGGTAACGCCATAGCGATTAGCCGGACAAGGTGTATCGGTTTCTGTGTATGGATCAACCCGCTCTGGATCTCCCCCAAAAACATAGTCTGTGCTCACCTGAACGAGCGTCGCTTCGATTTCATTGCAGGCTTTTGCAATGTGAAAAACTGCATCGGCATTAACGTGATGACAATCCTGAGGAGACTCTTCTGCAGCATCCACAGCAGTCCAAGCGGCACAATTGATGACTGTGCGTGGCTTTGTTCGAACGATTACTTCTTCAAGTGCCAGTGGCCTTGAAAAATCAGCCTCACTTCTACGCAGCGGTACGGCGACGTCCCCCAGCATGTCGCAGATCACCCTGCCCAGTTGCCCATTCGCGCCCGTCACCACTATGTTCTGTTTTTTCAATTCCACGTTTAATGCCCCGTTCCGAGCGTGCCTCGTTAGCAATTTCCACTAGATACTTCCCGTAATCACTCTTCATCTGATTCCCCGCCTCACAGACATCATCAGCAGTCAAATAGCCAAGCGACATCGCGATTTCTTCGAGGCAAGCCACTTTGAGTCCTTGCCTCTCTTGGATTGTTTGGACGAACGAGGAGGCCTGCAACAGCGACGCGGGCGTTCCGGTGTCCAGCCAGGCAAACCCACGGCCAAGTTTTTCTACGTACAATGAATCACGGTTAAGATATCTACGATTCAGGTCGGTTATCTCCAATTCACCTCGATCGCTTGGCTTCAGGTCGCGGGCAATTTCTGTAACGTCATTGTCATAAAAGTAGAGCCCAGGGATGGCATAATTCGATTTCGGCTCCTGAGGCTTCTCTTCAAGAGAAAGGGCTTTTCCAGATTCATCAAAATCGACAACACCGAATCGCTCGGGGTCGCGAACCGGATAAGCGAACACTGTAGCGCCAGATTCTCGCGATATGGCATTGTTCAGAACACCCTGGAAGCCATGCCCGTAGAAAATATTATCTCCCAGCACAAGCGCGGCCCGACCTCCAGCGATAAAGTAATCCCCAATGATAAACGCCTGAGCCAGTCCTTCCGGCTTCGGTTGTTCTGCGTACGAAAATGAGACACCAAACCGGGACCCATCTCCAAGAAGTTTTTCGAAGTGCGGGAGGTCGTGCGGTGTCGAAATAATAAGAATATCTTGGATGCCTGCAAGCATCAGCGCCGAAATCGGATAGTAGACCATTGGCTTGTCATAAATCGGCAGTAACTGCTTCGAGATAGCTAAAGTCATTGGGTGCAGGCGAGTTCCCGACCCACCGGCGAGTACTATTCCCTTAACGGCATTCGACATGACACACTCCTAATAGATCCCGAACTAAACTGGTGCACTTGAACAACCATCCACCTTGTACGGGGACTCTGGATCGAGCTCGTGGCGGATCTCGTCTACGGGGTCGTTTTTTCCGTGCCCAGCATAGAGACGGTTGGGGCCATTAAAAACCCAACCGGGTTGGTCTCCTATGTTTTTGTAGGCGTGAACAACTCCGGGTGGAATGGTGATGGCACAAGGGTTTGATATTCCAAAAATAGTTTTACTTTTCGCGCCGAAGGTTGGAGACTCTGCTCGGGCGTCCCAAAGGGTCAACTCGAAATCACTTGGGCCAATAAAGGCAAAGTAATCAGTTTGATCATGATGTTCATGAGGGCCCCTCACAATTCCAGGTAGTGTCTGGCTGATGTAGGCCATCACAGGGTGAACTGTCTCAGGCAATTCATCTTCCCTGTAAAGTTCGAACAACCAGCCCCGGTCGTCTGCATACTTGCGGAGTGATTTAACGATTACATCTTCAATTTCAACAGTGTCTCTAGCCATGTATAAAAGGTCCTTTGCCTCTTGCCTCTTCGATCTTGTGAAAATAGCAGGGCTAGGGGTCTAAGAGGAACCCCGGTTTTAGTGCTAAAAACCTGTTGTTTTATAGCGTATCCACGCCGACAGAAAACGCTTCGTGGTTTTTCTGTTCCAGCGGCATTTTTGGAAAAGGGCCGTAGCAGATTCACTATTTCCAAGTTCTCTGAGGTGGTCAATAAGGTCGTAGCAATCAACGCCACCGCAGCAATCGGTTGGCACATTCCGAATAAACTCATGTAGTTCTTCAGCGGGAAGCGCGTTCGCGAAGTTAAAAAAACCATGAAACCCGAAACATTCATGCCATTTTCCTCGCTCAACAGAGAAAGAATCAGCGATTTCTTCTGTCGCAAAGGTAATGTCAAAGTTATTTTCCAGTAACGTACGATTCGTTTTGCAGATACAAAAGTCTTCCGGATGATGGATAGTAATCTGTGGGTCTTGTAGCGCTTTAAGTAGCTTGAGCGATCTCAGTGAAAACCCTCCGTTGCCGACCTTGAGGTGAGAATACTGTGGCCAAACTGCACCAATATAGTCGTAGTCAAGAAAACAAGGATTCCATAGGTCTGGCCGGAGGATGAAGCCGTCCCACTGAACGATGAGGACATGAGAGCCTACGACGTGCGGCGAGATACCACGTAGCATGAACTCTGAGTATCCCCGTGTTGACGATATCGCTGGGCAAGCCACGTATTCAATACTGTCATCAAATTTTGAAATCTTACTTTCGTCTGTAAATAAAACAGTTTTTGCAAATCGGGCGTTTTGGAGGCATTTTTTTATTGCCCATGTGGCAAGTTCAGGAGACCGAGAGTCAACGCAAAGTAGCGTTACCATTGAAAGGTCAAGCATGGTCTTCGTCTCCCAATTTGAGTATCTACGCTTCGTATTTCCGGGTTGCATTTGTTTGAAAATACAAAATAGATTCTCAAATAAACATAGACAGTTTTCTATGAGGTTGGCATCGTAACAAATTCGTGTCGAGAGCCCGACGGTGGCAAGAAATCGGATCACACGTGAGTTCATATACTTTTTACGAGTCAATCTTGCCCCGAAGGGTTGCGAAAGTGCCGTTGACTGTCGTGATCCCTCGCGTCTACCCTCTGGAATGAGAGAGGTAGGCTGATTGGAGGCATCTGCTAATGAGGCTATGATCGTCTTGGCCGACTGGCTCGCCATGGTTGAAAGAGCTAGTAACTACCGCACAAAATCAGGGTGAGGGCGTGCCAACAATTTCTAATGATTCTCCGCGATTTCTCATCTCGCGTATGAGCGCCATCGGTGACACAGTGCTCACGCTGCCGGTTGTCTGTGCCTTACGGGCACGGTTTCCTAAAGCTTTTATTGGGTGGGCGGTTGAAGAAAAGTCATCGGCCATGGTGGTTGGTCATCCGTGTGTTGATCAAGTCTTTACGCTGCCAAGGGGCTGGTTCCTCTCTCTGAAGAAATGCAAGTCTCTTCGTGACGAGTTGCGAGCACAACGGTTTACGGTGAGTATCGATTGTCAGGGAAATACCAAGAGTTCGCTCGCCTGCTGGCTATCAGGTGCCAGGCACCGTATTGGGTGTCGTGGGCAATACGGTACCGAATTAAGCACGTACTTGAACAATATTCTTGTGACACCAGAGCGGCCACATCTCACGGATCGTTGTGTCGAGTTACTTGCTCCAATTGGTCTCACGAATCCCGAGATTGATTGGCAACTTCCTCGCCATGAGGGGGCAGAACATGCTGCAGCGAGGCTGTTGGCAGACCTTCCGCTACAGGGCCCGTTTGCGATTATTAACCCAGGTGCGACATGGGAATCCAAGTTATGGGAGATGGATCGCTTTGCTGCTGTTGCTCGATACCTCGGGGAGCGGCGTGGGCTCAAGTCACTGGTGGTCTGGGGTAGCAAGCAGGAGTTAGATTGTGCGAATCAGATTGTGTCCGCGGCTGATGGGCATGCGGTGCTGGCACCGCGAACAAGCTTGCAAGAACTTGTGGCAGTTTTGCGTCAGGGTACGATCTTCGTCAGTTCTGATACTGGTCCGCTGCACATGTCAGTTGCCGTAGGTACGCCGAGTATTGGTTTGTATGGTGCAACCTGTCCAGCTGATTGTGGGCCGTATGGATCGCCACACGTTGGAATCCAAGAGCGATATGAAAGCGGCTCGCGAAATGCACGTCGCAAGGCGAATAATTCAGCCATGCGAGAAATATCTATTGAACGAGTCTGTTCGGAATGTGATCACGTGCTTGATGCCTCTTTGCGTACGGTGGCATGAGAGTGCTCATCAGTCTTCGTAGGCTTTTCTTCGTAACGGCAATGGCGAAAAGAATAGTGCGTGCGAGTTCCTATTCCCGAAAATCGTGTCGTGTGGCTATCATCTCGTAGTGTTCAATCAGTCGATGAAAGGAATCTACAATGTCGATGCTTAATCTTGAGTCGTTTCATGACACGTCGCTGATGAGCGAACCATATGAGTATTTGGTGCTGCCCGGTTTTGTGCGGGCAGATTGTCTTAAACGAATCGAAGCAGATTTCCCAAAGATTGAGCAAGGAGGGAGTTTTCCACTTGCTTCATTATCTTTTGGGGACGCATTTGGCGAATTAGGAGATGAACTGCTTGGCGAGAGTGTCAGAGCTGCTTTTTCTGATAAGTTTGAATTAGACCTGGCTGGTCGGCCGGCGACGTTAACGGTTCGTGGGCGGTGCAGGTCGAAGGATGGAAAAGTTCACACCGACAGTCGATCGAAGCTGATCACGGCACTGATTTATCTGAATGATGACTGGTCAGGGGATGGCGGACAGCTTCGGCTATTGCGATCAAATAATATCGAGGATGTGATTGCTGAAGTGCCACCGCACGCCGGGACCTTAATCTGTTTTCGAAATCGTGAAAATGCGTGGCATGGCCATACGTCCTACGAAGGGCCTCGCCGCGCGTTGCAACTCAATTGGGTTGTTGATGACGCCGCTGCTCGAAAATCTGAAAGACGTCATGGTCTTTCAGCGCGTTTAAAGAGCTTGAGTCGGTCTCTCTTCTCTCGTACGTAAGCTAGGCGACGCATGGTCCGGAAAAAGGGAGCACAGTTCTCAACGTAAATCTCAAAGATTTTACAAAAGACTTCGTTTGCTGTTTCGCTTCGCTCAAGTCTTGAGATTGTGAACAGGTTTGCTTCCCGGGTCGAGGTTTGCCAGCTCAAGTATGAACGGTGTGAGCTGCGATCGACGCTATCTGCCGAAACGAAAACTCGCTGGTGCAGAATAATTTCTCTGAAGGAAATACTCAGCAAAGAATACCTGCGCCTTGTTCACTGATATTTAAAGTGGGTGCATGGAATCGCTGGTTACTTTTTCTTAGCTTCCCACAATGAAACATTGCGAAACTGGGCCCCTTCGCCCCCGGCGATAAAACCAATGCGTCCCTTGCGATCTGCGAAACGTGGGTGTTTCGCTTCCAATATGTGGTCATCAACACGAGCGAGGAACTGACCTCCCTGAACTTCGATCACAAACTTGTGCCAGGTGTTGGTGTCAACCGGGACGTCAATCTTGGTCAGGACTTCTGAGCGGGTTTCCTTGGAGATGCCAGTCATCTTCTGAATCCAGATCGATTTTTTTGTGATCAAGACTCGCCCTAGATGAAGAGGAGGCTGGTTGGAATCACGCGTAATCACGCCGACCTGGTGAGCGTCGCCAAGTTTAAACTCACCGCTGATCACAAAATCATTTAAATCGACGAGCTGATCGCAACCGGCAGCATGACCTTTCGGTCGTTTCTTGCTGGGTGGCTCACTAATGCCATAGGCTGCACCATCTACGATCTTCCAGTCACCTAGGACAGTCGCCCAGCCTGTTGTGCCACGCTTCTTTTGAGTGCCAACGGAGTCTTCTCGATCGAACTTCTCAGTTGCAATCAACTTGCCGGGTTTCACCAACTTTGTGGCAGGCGGGGTCGGTTCGTCAGCGAACGTAGGGTGCGCGAAGACGAAAAACAGTAAGGACAGCGTGGGGCGTTTCATAGTGAAGGAGTGCTTTCGAAAGATCGGTACGGAGAAGGAACCAAAGATTTCCTAATCATACTCAAAGGGATCGCTTAAAGCCCTCAGAATTGCCTCACAGGATCAGACATTCACACGCCTCTAGGGTCTGATAGACTTGAAGAGAGTTCATTTCGGAGGGTATGCGAATTGGCCAGCGGTCTGACTCGAAATCAGATGCCCAGCAATGGGTTGAGGGTTCGAATCCCTTGCCCTCCGCTTACGTGATCGTATTGATAGGTGCCGCCACTACCCTCTGAGAGAAGACACTGCCGCGAGGCAGAGTAGGCTTAGTTACTTGCGTCTTCTGGTGGAGAATGGCTCTCTGTTCGGTCAATAACGAGAGGATCCCGTGACGTGAGGTCACTGATTCGAAGAGACGCTTGGCCAGCCAGCAGATCGTCAATAAGGTCGCCAACAACTTCGGCCCGCCAGCCACAGGTGAGTGCTGGTGGCGTGTCGTCTTTTCCATGCCCAAGTTTATAGGCCAAGAGCTCTCGCATATCACTGGCGGTGCCAACAAGTGAAGGAGCAATCTCAAGCTGGCGACAAAGGCCGCCGACCGCAGTCGCAAGAAACTGTCCAAGTACGTTGAGTTGCGGTGGTGGTGCTTTATGCCGTTCACCACCAGGCAGTTCGTCCTCTGGAAGTGCGAGCCCACGCTCAATGGCATCCGCTATCTGTGGAAGAATATGGCGGAAGTCTGAGCGTTGCATGCCACGAACTGCGGAAATCTGCTGAGGGTCTGTGTTCTTTCGCTTGGAAAGTTCAACAAGAAGATCATCACGCAACACCCGTTTTGGTGGCATGTCACGTGACTCGGCAAGACTGTCACGCCAGTGCCACAGTTCCCGGGCGATTGCAAGTTCTCGTCTATTCAAACCATTGAGACCAGAGACTCGTCGCCATCGCTTCCTTGTGAATGAGGCACTCACTCCATCCATCCAGCTGAGCATCTCTTCTTGCATCCATGCTGTACGGCCTCGTTCTTCAAGCCTCGCTTCAAGTGTCTTCCAGAGCGCATCAAGATGACGAACGTCATCAAGTGCGTACTCGATCTGTGCCGGAGTAAGCGGCCTCTTCCGCCAGTCGGTGCGTGTCTCGCCTTTGTTGGTCGGCTGCCCAAGGACGCGACGGACGATTGATGCGTATCCTGCTGGATAGTCGTGGTCAACCAGGCCAGCCGCCACCTGAACATCAAAGAGATGTGCCGGACGCTCTCCTATCGCATGCAGAATAAATCCCATTTCTTCACGGCCGGCATGTACGACCGTTGTTCGCCTCGGATCTGTCATGAGCCGCCAAAACGGATCAAGCTCCTGAACTTTCAGTGTGTCGATAACAGCTAGTTCGTCACCCGCAGCAACCTGAATGAGGCACAGGTGACTGCGGTAGGTGTGTTCTGAAACAAATTCCGTGTCGAAACCAAGGGAGTCATGCTGCTCGAGTCGTTCCACTAAAGACGCGAGTTGGCTCTCAGTCGTAATAAACTCATGTTCGCTTGTTACTTGATGAGAGCGATTCACAAAAAGATATTCCAGATAGTAAAGAGTTAGGGAAGGAAGATGTAATCAACAATGAAAAAGACTGGAATAAGAACACACCCACTGTAGAGAAGGTATCCAAAAAAGCTTGGCATTCGTACGCCGGCGCCTTCCGCAATGGCTTTCACCATAAAGTTTGGCCCGTTACCGATATATGTCATCGCACCGAGAAACACCGCGCCGAGGCTAATGCCTGTCAGCCTTCCTGCTTCAACTCCAGCAACGAGTTCACCTGTGGCTGGGAGAGATTGCGCTGTCTTAAAAAACACAAGGTACGTTGGCGCGTTGTCCAGTACGCTCGAAAGGGCACCGGTTGTCCAAAAGAATGCAGTCGGTGAACGAATCCCAAGACTCGCGCCATGTTCGTTTAGAATCGAAAGGGCTGGTTGCATGCAGACAAAGATGCCAACAAAAAGGGCTGCGACTTCAAGGATGGCGAAATAGCTAAAGCCATTCTGAACCCGGATGGTTATGGACCCAAACCAGAGTGAACATCCGACAAGGCTAAGTAAGACAATTTCTCGAAGGAATATCCACGGGTGCCAATCCGTGCCTGGAATCGCTTTTGATGGGTCAAGCAAGGCGACTGCAAAGATCACCCCAGCCATCAACGGCAGGTTGAGTGGGAGCCCTGTAACCCGAAGCGGACGGACGCTTGATTTGTCAGATACAATATCGATAAGTCGTTCTGAGGGATATGCGAAAAAATGATCCCAGGTCCAGTAGATGGCCAGTAAGGCAACGTTCACTGTCAACCACTCTTGCCAGAGAGAAAATGTCCAGAGGAACGGCACTCCCTGAAGGTAGCCAAGGAAAAGAGGTGGGTCGCCAATGGGAAGAAGGCATCCGCCACAGTTGCAGACAAGAAAAATAAAGAAGACGAGTGTATGAACAACTCGCTTTCGCTGTTGGTTCGTTTCAAGAAGCGGTCGTATAAGCAGCATTGCAGCACCGGTTGTACCGATAAAGCTTGCCAACAAAGCACCCAATGCCAGGATGGTGGTATTTGCCGTCGGTGTTGCCTGCACGTCCCCCTCGATTCGAACGCCACCAGTGATTGCGTAGAGCGCAAAGAGGAGTGTGATGAACGGTACATATTCAGCCAAAAGTGCATTCGCAAGAACGGTTCCCGTGATAGCCCATGACAGTCCACTTGTTGGCGGAGCAACAATGAAGTGTGCAGGGAAATGCTGTTCGACAGATTCGCTGTGAATAAAGAGGTAGTAGGCCAGCGTGAAACCACCGAGTATCCCAGCCATAAGAAGTTTGCTGGAATTTTTCTCCCACCAGTGGGCCAGTGATGGAATCAATGGGAGAATTGCAATCGCACCCAATAACAAGACAAATGGAGTCACAGCCCACGCTGGTGGTGGTGTTCCGGTTTCGGTCAAGGCTCGATGGTTTTGGACGTGTTCCTCTGGATGAATACCAGAATTATTTGCGTACTCACCGTCATTCGTGGGAGGATATTCTGCGTTTGAAGAGTTGTGGTCATCATGAGCAGCATGCGAGGCAACAAGGAGATCTCTACCTCGTTGTGGAATGCCAAAACAAGCAGACACGACATACAGTGCGACCAGAGCGAGAATCCCGATAAGCGTGATCCTGGAGCTGTGCCGGATGGTGTCTGTTGACGGCGCTGTCTGCTGCATGGTGTTCTCTTTGTACCGGAAGCGGATTCGTCCGCCTGTCATGAATTGAAGATAATCGTAACAAAACTTTCCGTTCCTAAAGATGGACGTTGCTGATCTCCGCTGTCTACACAATTTCTCCTATGACGCACCGAGAAAAACGTAATCACGACTGGTTGAAGGCCAATCTGAGACTGGCTGGGCTACTCGCTGTCGTTGCGTCTTTTTTCTTTCTTTCGTCGCTTGCTGTTTGCGGAATCGCAGTATGGAATTCAGGAGGTGTTTCAGTTGTGGCTTTTCTCTGTTCAGCAGGATTAGGAATGCTTGCGTGCTTTATTGGGTACGTAGCATTCACTGCAAAACAGGGACGGATTTTCTTGCAAGATTCAGAATTAATGGTTCGGATTGGTCCGGCGTCAATCGAAAAACTTCCGCTTGATGCCGTCGAATGTTTTTTTCTAGGGAGTCAGCCACTTGATAGGTCTGGGGATCCTGTTGCTTCGGAGGAAGCAGCTTTTCGAGTTGGAACACTCGTTGTTCGTGTTGCTGAGCGATATGGTCATCTTGCCAGTGGACGTCGTGGACCCTGGGCGTGCTGGGAGGATGGTTATCTTGTTGTGGACGGCCGGTGGTCGGAGCCGCTGGTTGTAGAAACACTCCGACGCATCAATGGACGTCTTGCGGTAGCGAAGCGACAACCCGTTGTTGATCCTTGTGTGTCGAGCGGTGCATCGGAGGGCTGTTGCGGGTGAGTCAACCATCACTTCTTGTAAGCGTTCGTTGTGTCGACGAAGTGGCGGCTGCCATTGAAGGTGGCGCTGAGATTATTGATGTCAAAGAGCCATCACATGGTTCTTTGGGAATGGCTCTGCCCGAGACACTCGCTGCCTGCTCAGTTGCTGTGCCCGAGCGACTTCTGTGGACTTTTGCTGCGGGTGAATTACTAGACAGCAGTAGGAATGGTGACTCCGCAGCATGCAGGGTGGCCGTCTCTCTGCCCAAATTGGAACGATTGCCATACGCTGTCAAGTTTGGTTTGTCTCAGTGTTGTGACATTGAATGGACAGAAGTGTTTCAGGACGTGGCTGCCAGTCTGCCGGTGAGTGTTCGGGCTATTCCCGTGGCCTATGCAGATGGGCAGGCTGCAGGAAGCCCCACCGTGCCTGCTGTTCTTGAAGCTGCAGTGCAGCATGGCTGGTCGACAGTGCTTGTTGATACATTTGATAAAGCAGACAGTGGAAGTTTGCTTGATCTGTTTCCCATTGAGACGATTCAGGGGTGGGTCGCCCAGGCCTCGCGCCATGGCGTGGAGGTCGTCCTGGCAGGCCGTCTGTCAGTTCAGGACGTGCCGGCAGTGTCTGCCTGTGAGCCGATGGCTGTTGCAGTGCGTTCAGCCGTTTGTGTAGGCGGACGAACCGGCCGAGTTGACACCCAACTGGTCCAGATGGTCGCCTCACAGTGTCAGGCTGGTTCTGTAAATAGTCAACAGCACAGAATTGGCAGAAACGAGTTGAAGGGAGAGAACCTTTGAGTCCACTGGAAGTCAGAATCCCACACAACCTTGGTGTTGATGGTGCGCGTGAGAAGATTGATACAGCAATCACGCGAGCTCGAGCACAGTATGAGCCTCAGGTTGGTCCAATTCATGCCAACTGGGATCAGGAGAATCAACTGTCTGTCCAGTTTTCTGCGATGGGCATGCCATTCAAAAGTCAGGTCGAGGTTCTACCCGAAGAACTTGTCATACAAATTGAACTCCCAGCGATGGCATCTATGTTTGCCGGAAAAATTCGTGAAGGAATCGAACAGCAGGTTGGCGCACTGATTAAAGCGTAGCTAGGTCTGTTCAGTCACCGGCTGAAATGAAGAGACGGTCTATTTCAATAGACCACATTAGTCCAAGTGGTTTGACGATTGCGTCGAGCAGTTGGTCACGGGTGGCATCCTTGATTTCGAGTCGAATGATTTCCTCGGGATTGATGCCACGGGTTGTGAGTGATTGTGTATCAATAATTGGCTCGAGTTTGAGTCGTTGGGATATGGCCTGCAGAAGTTCGTCAAATGGAGCCGCAACAC